>JANLVM010000861.1:0-3207 GCA_031364015.1 Gemmatimonadaceae bacterium | reverse complement strand
ACACAGCGAGACGAACGTCCGGCGGGTGAAAGGCGACACGCACTTGGCCTTGCTCCACGCCGCGTTGCGCGGCACACTCCCCGTGAATACCACGGCCGCGTACGCGGCTATTCCGAGGCACTCACCCGAATTTCAACGAAGGGGTTGTGATTAAATAACTGACTCATTGTTTTCGCCCGCGCGGATGGAGCGTGTAGTTCCACTCGCCATGAAACGCATGCGGGGTCAGCTGCAACTGGGCCATCTGCGCGTCGGTGATTTTGACCGCCTGTGGATAGTGGCCGTCATCCATCTCGGACCGAATGCGGAGGCCCGTGTCCGTCGTGGTCTCGCCGATCAGCGTGACGATGGTCGCCAGATCGACGAGGGGCTTGCCGCGCCAGTTCATCGCGATGTGCGAGAACAGTCGATGCTCAATCTTGTTCCACTCGCTGGTGCCCGGCGGAAAATGACAGACGGTGATCGCGAGTCCGGTGCGGTTGGCGAATTGTTGCAGTTCCCATTTCCAGAATCGCACGCGCGAGCCATTGCTCCCGCCCGCATCGGCGGTGATCAACAGCGCCGTGGTATCGGGGTACGCGCGGCGCCCCATGACCTTCCACCACCGCCGAATCGTGTGCACCGCAAACCTGGCGGTATCATGATCGATGCCGACACTCACCCAGCCTTCATTCCGCGTGAGGTCGTACACACCATACGGGACCGCTTTGCCATTCGCGGGAATGAGGGAATCGTGGACGCGCACGGGTTCCGGATCCCCTTTCGGTCGCCATTCGCGCCCTGCGTTCTGGAAATCCCCAAGGAGTTCTTTCTTCTTCGTGTCCACCGAAATCGCGGGACGATGCTTCCGTTGAAAGCGCTTGACCTGCGCATTGAGATACTGGAACTGCGCATCCCGATCCGGATGCGGCTCCCCTTCTCGCGTCTTGCGATTCGCCTGCAAGCTGTAGTCGGCGGCATGCAGTAACTGCATCACGACGCGGTAGCTGACGGTGTGCCCCATCGCCTGCAATTCGGCCGCCAAATGCCGCACACTCTTCGACGTCCATCGCAATGGCGACTCCGGATCTCCCGACGCCGTGGGTTCCACTAACGCGTCGAGATCGGTGACGAGGCGGTCGTCCAGGTCTACGAGGCGTTTCCGCCCACCGCCTGCTCGGCGCGTCCGGTCAGCGGACAGCGTGACCTTCGTCGCAAGTTCGCGAATGCCGCGGCTAATCGTGGAACGCGAAATCCCGGTTGCCGCTTCGACGAGCCCAATCCCGCCGTACCCAAGGGCGACCGCTTCGCTCGCCGCCCACACGCGACGGGATCGCTCCGTGAACACCGGCCGCAGCGCTCGAAATTTTCGTCGCAACGTGGTGAGATCCATGCCACAACTTACAGAACACGCGCCGACAAATCAATCAGTTATTTAATCACAAGCCCTAAGTTCGGGACACACCCCTTCAGGGGCCTCCCTAGCAATTAACGTGCCGTCTTTCCGCACTTCTCACTTCTGGGCACCTCTCGCTCTGTTTGACAGGACAGGAAAGCAATCCTGCTCTCTCCTCAATCACTTGGGAGAAGCTCCGCGCGCTTTTGCGCGCGGGGGGCGCGTTATGGTTGCCAGCAGAAGATGAACTGTTTGTCACGACGGTGGGAATTCAACTCGCGTTGCGACAGCAGTGGGCCGCCGAGCGCAACGTCGGGTAGTTTCGTGCATGCACGTCTTTCCTTCGCTTCCGTGTTTTCCCTGCCCTCACGAATCTTCGTGTTGCGCCTACGGGGTCACGTTAAGTGACCATGAAGCAGTCGAGATAGAGAAAGTGCACGGCACCGCCGTGTTCTATCGTACGCGTTGGGGAGAATGGCGCACTCGGAGACGAGCCAAGCGTTGCGTCTTTCTGCGCGATAACGTGTGCACAATTCATGGCGAGTCCTATTATCCCGCTGTCTGCAAGGGCTTTCCCTGGACCGATGCTGAAACAGGCCGCCCTTACGAATACGACCAAACCATTTGCCCGGAATTCATCAACCACCCAGAGCTGGTGCAACTTGGCCGCTCGCGGGGGACAATGAAGTAAGTCATTGCCCCGTTGCGGGCCGCAAACTCACCACCCAATGGATCTCGTTTACAACAGAGATTCGTTGTGACCCTTTACACGTGACCAGTTGGTCACCGATCGATCAGATATGACAGACGATGATCGCATGGTCAAGGCGCTCGCCGACCCAAGCCGGCGCGCGCGAGCGATTGCCAGACATCGGCGCGTCGTTCGGATCCGCGACGATCACCTCGTGCCCGAGCGATTCCAGGTGGCGCGCCACCCACTCGCTCTCGGTGCTCGTCTCGAGCAGAATACAGGCCCGCGGCCGCGTACCGAACACGGCCGTGAACCGCTCCGCGCTGGTGGCGATGCGACGGTCGGTGATCGGCCCGTCGCCGGACGGTGAGCGCGTGGATAGTTGTGGGGCAGGACTTGCCACCACGATACCGTGGAGGCCCAGCTGCCGCTTCATACCAACTATCCCGCGGAGCACGTACCGCGTCCGCCGTGGCCGATTTGATCAGGGACGCGCCAGTCCTGGAGGGCGGTGTATTGAGCCGACCTGCGCTGGAATGGTTGCGTGCGCCGTCTCTTCGTCTGATACCTTGGCCGCACGATGCCGAAACCGAAACTGCTGCAATCCATGCGGGTTAATCTGCGTCTCCGGCAGTTTTCCCCGCGGACCGAGGAGGCCTACACGGCCTGCACGCGACGTTTCGTCCGCTTCCACCAACTCCGGCATCCCGCCGAAATGGGCGAGCCCGAAACCAAAGCGTTTCTGGTCCACCTGGCGCAGGACCGCCACCTCGCGCCGTCCACACTCGCCCAAGCCCTGGCGGCGCTGCTCTTTCTCTACAAGGAAGTCCTCGAGCGGCCGTTGGCGGGGCTTGGGTCGATACCGCGCGCGCGGGCGCCGGTGCGGCTGCCGGCGGTGTTGACGCCTGACGAGGTGCGTCGCGTGCTGGCCCAGATGCGCGGCATCACGCGCCTGGTCGCCGTACTGCTCTACGGTGTCAACTGCGGGGCGCCACGGGCCGTACTCACGCGCGAAGCGTTCGTCGTACACCGTCTGCAGGCGATGCAGGTGGTCTGACACCAACCGAAAGAGCGGCGACGCTTGCGGGCGTCGTGGCTTGTAGACGCCGCGCGCCGCCGGCGCCGCGTCGGGCATGCGCGC
>JANLVM010000852.1:0-20069 GCA_031364015.1 Gemmatimonadaceae bacterium | reverse complement strand
AAAGCCCCACGGTGACCCTGCAACTCCTGCCCTACCCGCATTCATCGGGGCGGCCGGATTCGAACCGGCGACCTCCTGCTCCCAAAGCAGGCGCGATACCGGGCTACGCTACGCCCCGCTGGTCGCCAGCGGCGAACCAGTCCCACAACGACATCCAACTGCAGCCGCGAATGGTATCGCCACACACCCCGTGGGTCAACCGTCGCCCGGCATGCCTCCCGACGAATGGAGTACGCCGCGGTCGCGAAGCATCGCCACCAGCGCGGCGAACGCTCGGCCACGATGGCTGATCGCGGACTTCGCGTCACGCGTGGCCATCGCGAAAGACAGGCCGAGCACGTCGGACACAAAGTACGGATCGTAGCCGAAGCCGCCGTCGCCACTGGCCACCCGAGTAATCGCGCCCTCGGTGGTGCCGCGCACCACACACTCGCCGCCAGACCACACGGCCGCAGCCGCACAGACGTAGCGCGCGCTCCGATCGGACTGACCAACAGCTTCCGCCCGCGTGAGCATGGACTGCAGATGCGCGTTGTTCGCGTGGTCGAGCGCAACACCATCGAGATCCGCACGATTCGACCAGCGTTTGCTGCGCACGCCGGGCGCCCCGCCGAGCGCATCAACCATAAGACCCGAGTCGTCCGCCACCACGAGACGACCGCCACTCTGCGCATGAAACCATCGGGCCTTTGCCAGCGCATTCGCCTCGAAGGTCTCATACGCTTCCAGCGTGTCTTCCTCGACCGACGCCGCCAGGCCCGCGTCGTCGAGTGTTTCCACCTCCACACCTTCCGCCGCGAACAACGGCAACAGCTCGCGCAACTTGCCCACGCTGCGGGTGGCCACCAGCACGCAGCGGCGCGTCGGCGTGCTCAGCGCGCGACCGCCTCAAGGACGCGACCCTGCGCGGCGTCCAGCCACACAATGCCGCGCACAGCGATGTCGAGCAGGGCGTTCAGATCGTCGCGCGCGAAGGTCCCGTTTTCACCCGTCCCTTGCACTTCCACGAAACGTCCCTCGCTGCTCATAACCACATTCATATCGACTTCGGCGCGCACATCCTCCTCGTAGTCGAGATCCAGGCGTGGTGTGCCGTCGATCACCCCAACACTCACCGCCGCCACACGACGCTTGACCGGCGAACGCGGGACCCGACCGGAACGCACCATCCAGTCGAACGCGTCGCAGACCGCGACGCAGGCCCCCGTGATCGCGGCCGTGCGCGTGCCACCATCGGCTTCGAGGACGTCGCAATCGATCTTGACCGTGAACTCTCCGAAGCGAAAATCATCGAGCATCGCGCGCACGCTGCGCCCAATCAGTCGCTGAATCTCCTGCGTGCGACCGCCAACCTGTTGTCGTTCGCGATTCGTGCGCGTCCGCGTCGCTCGTGGCAGCATCGCGTATTCCGCCGTCATCCAACCTTCGCCACGGCCGCGGCGCCATCCCGGGACGCCGTCCTCGACCGACGCGGCACACAACACGCGTGTGCCGCCGAAGCTCACGAGACACGAGCCCTCGGCATTGTGCACAGCGTGTCGTTCGAGCGAGACCGGACGGAGCGCGTCATGCGCGCGATTGGCGCGCGGGGGCGGGGGAAGGACTGGAGCGACATCAGCCACGAAGATTCTCGATGATAGAGGTTGTGGATTGACCAGCCGTGAGTGGAATGACCACCACGCGACCACCACGCGCCGTCACCTGCGCCGCGCCCACGATGGTCTCCGGGGAATAGTCGCCGCCTTTGACAATGACGTCGGGTTCGAGCAGGCGCACCAGATCAAGCGGAGTGTCCTCGTCAAAAACCACCACGACATCGACGGCTTCCAGTCCGGCAAGCACATACGCACGCTCGGTCGTGGAACGTATCGGTCGCGTGGGTCCCTTGAGGCGCTGTACCGACGCGTCGCTATTGATACCGACAATGAGCGCTGTGCCCTCTCGGCGGGCCGCGTTCAGGACATCGACGTGACCGGGATGCAGCAGATCGAACACGCCGTTCGTAAACACCACATCACCCCGCGCCTGCACTCTCCACTGCCGCGCGGTCGGCCAATCCAGCACCTTGGACTGTGGTGGACGCGGCACCTGGCGTATCACCATTGCGACTGCATGCCTTCCACGACCTTCGTGACGAACGTTTCGATGGCGGTCCTGCGACCGGTGGCCTCGCCGCCCTCCGGATACAGCCCTTCGGTGGAAACGCCTTTCGCCGTATGGATCGACCGACCCGTGGTCTGATCGATAATTTCGATATCGATCACGAGCTGCAACCGCCGTCGCGTCGAGGTGGTTTGGCGCGGATCAGCGCTGACGCCGGCTGGCAAATCCACCTCGTAGCTCACGATCGTGCCGCGCACGACGATATGCGCCTTCTCCTCAGTTGCTTCGCGCAGACTCAGGCGGTCGCGCATGCCTTTGCGTACTTCCTCGAGTACTTCGAGTTGCACATCGGACGAGGCCGTCTGATTGTCGAACGGTTGCACCGCCACCGTTCGCAAACTCCGCGGCAATCCGCCACCCGTAAAGCCATAGAGGCATCCGGACAACAGCAGCGGCGCCGTCATGACGAGCGCGCGAAAACTACGGACGGCGCCAGATGGCGTCATCAAATCCCTCGACGGTAACGGTGTCGTTGACAGCAATGCGCAGGCTGCGTTTGGCCCGCTCATGAACATACCGAAGTTCCCACTGTCCGGTGGCGCCCCGTTGTCGGGTAATCCACTCGATCACTTTCCCTCCTTCGATGCGGTCGACACGCGCGAGCGTGGTACCGGCAAATGTCACGCGCCAGGCGCGACCATCGGCCTGTGACGCGTCTCCGCCCGTCAGCATACCGAGATCGGCTCGCAAGGTGTCCCCGTCGACCCGGGCAACGGTATCGCGCGTCCCCGGAACGGCCAGTCGACCCAGTGTCGCCCACAAGAGTGGAACCGGCGGCAAAAAGCGGCGCACCAGATCGATGCCGGGAACGGTGAGCGAATCGCCAACGAGAATCGCATAGCCGCCGGTCATTCCGTTACGAAGGAAGAAGTCGAGGCGCGCGCGATCGGGTGCCAAGGCGCGCACGACGCCGTCACCATTGGCTTCAAATGTCTCGTCTTTATAGCTCCAGGAGAATCGCAATTGTTGCGGCGTGGCCGCCAACGCCGTTGGTGGAAGCACCATGCGAGTGGGCAGACCGGCCAACGGACGAGCGCTGGGGGTGCACGCCGCCAGCATCGACATCACACCGCACGCCGACAGTGCGACGCCGGCACGATGCCGTTCGCGCTGCGCCGACCGGAGTGCCGCAGTAGCCATCATTGGATCTCGATCCGGATCATACGATCGCCCTGCACAATGCGATCGAGCACGTCGAATCCGTTGACAATACGTCCGAACACCGTGTACGCCCCGTCAAGATGCGGTTGCGAGGAATGGCAGAGGTAATACTGACTGCCGCCGGTGTCGGGCCCGGACGTCGCCAGACCGACGGCGCCACGCTCATGCCGACGACGCGAGTAACTCTCACGCAGCGCAAACCCTGGACTGCCGCCACCCCCACCGCGCGCATCGCCATCCTGCGCAACGAAGTTTGGCACCACGCGATGGAACATCGTGTTGCGATAGTATCCGGTCGAGGCGAGTCGCACGAAGGCCTCCACGACGAGCGGCGCCTCAGCTCCGAACAGTTCGAGCGTGATATCGCCTCGCTCGGTACGAATGACCGCGCGTGGTTGCCGAGCGCCTGGCATCAGCCATTGTCGCACGAGACGTTCGTAGTCGCTCACGGGTCGCACCTCGACGACGAGCGCCTCGCGCGCCCAGGTCGTCATCGGGGTGACGCCAGACACCGCGCGACGCTCGGCGGCGGTACCCGGGCCGGCGAAGGTCGACAATCGCTGTCGCGTCGCGGCATCGACGCGCACACTATCGCGACTCCACGCCGCCGCAATGAGCCGGAACGCCGCAGCGCGCGCCGCACCATCAGCGTCGCTGGCGGCACGCGCGAATGCGGACAGCGCGACGTCGACGTCTTCCGCGCGAGCGCGTCGGGCCAACACGGTCAGCGCGGCGGCGCGCACGTCGACGCTCGCGTCGGTCAGCGCCGCGTCCGCGAGCGCGCGCGCCTCCGCGTCGCCCGAGGTGGCGGGGAGAATACTCAGGGCACTGCTTCGCACGTGTGCATCGGCGTCGCGGGCAAACTCGCGCGCGAGTGCCAATCGATCGGATTTCTCTGCGGCCACTCGTGCGTCGAGCGCGCTGGTCCGGCGACGCCAGTCGGGATGGCGCGTCCATTCGGCCTCGCCGACCGCCAGTGCACTCACACCCGCCGCGCGCGCGGCGGCCAATAACTGTTGACGCACGCGAAACGTGGTGTCACGATTCCACGCGCGACGCCATGCGAGCGAGTCTTTCAGAAAAACGCCTTGCACCCCTTCCGACGCTGCCACGCGCACGTTGGGATCGGCAT
Organism: Gemmatimonadaceae bacterium; assembly: GCA_031364015.1. GTDB lineage: Bacteria > Gemmatimonadota > Gemmatimonadetes > Gemmatimonadales > Gemmatimonadaceae > Gemmatimonas. Next base: position 15,613 of record JANLVM010000852.1, on the reverse strand, counting down.
CTTCGAGGGCCCGCTCCACGTCGGCGAATGCCGTCGGACCATACGACGCGACGCTACGCGCGGCGTTCATTCGTACGCGCGGACTGGGATCGGCGAGCAAGGCGGTCAGCGCGCTGCGCGCTGACGCGGCCAACGAGTCGCCAGCGGCTTGCCGCGCGAGGCCGCGCGCGACGTGATGCCGAGTTTCTTCGTCGGCGTGTGCCCGCACCGTCAAGAGCGCGCGAACCCCTCCCGGAAGACGCGGTCGACCCAATACGTACGCGGCCGCGCGAACGGTTTCGTGGTCGGAATCTGCCAGCCACGGGACCACCACCGCGACCGGTATGGGTTGCAACTTTATCGTTGACAGGAGGAGCGCGGCGCGGACTGCCGGGCTGCGCTGCGCGGCGGTGCTCATGGAAAGCGGCTGCGAAACGCCATCGCCCAAGGCAATCGTCAGCACCGCGCGTGCCGATTCCCCAATCTCTCCCAACGCCCACGCGGCTTCGCGCGCCACACCATCGGGAGCGCCCGCCAACGCCCGCGCCAGCGACGCGACGCCCCCGGTATCCTTGGCGATGCCCAAGGCAAACGCCGCGTTGGCCGCAACCAGGGTGTCGGCGTCGACCAGCAGGCGCCGCGCGACGGGGTAGTGCGTGCGCAATCGAAGCTGTCCAATCGCGAGCACGCCGCGCGCTCGGCGCGCGCCGCTCCCGTCCCTCAAGACCGCATCAATGACCGCCGTGTCGGCGCGGCGGGTGTCCAGTAGCTGCAACAGGCGCGCATCCAGCGTTGTGCCCGCATCGGCGGCTGGCGACGTGGCGACGTGGCCCGGCGCGCACGCGGAAATCAAACATGCCACCAGCAGCGAGGCGCAAACGGTACGTGGTCGAGCGGTCATTGGGCGTTCCGGAAAGGTCATCGAGTCGTTGGGATTTCGTCCCTGCTGACGACCGCGTCGAGCAGACCACGTACGAGCGGCGGCAGCGCAACCAGTCGTCCATCAACAGACAGTGAAACAAGGCTCGTCGTGCCTGCGGCCAGTAGCGTGTTGGTATCTGCTCGAACAATTCGGTACGCAAACGTGAGGGCGCGCGAACGCGACTCCGTCAATCGGGTGTAAATACGAATCGCATCGTCGTAGCGTGCCGATGCGTGAAAGCGCAGGGCAACCTGCGAGACTGCCAACCGCACGCCCTCGCGCTCCAATTGTGCATACGACGTTTTCAACGCACGGATGAAGTCCGTGCGGCCAATCTCACACCAAATCAGATAGTTGGCATGGTACACCACACCCATCTGATCGGTTTCGGCGTATCGCACTCGGAGCTCGGACAGTGTTTCGAGGGGCATAGTGGAAGATGTCGGCCCGAGGGGGCCTGGCTCAAGGCGCGATCGAGAGTTTGTCGTCGGATGCTCGGCACGTTAGACTGCCGACGTGCTTCAAACGCCGTGTTATGTGATCGGTGACGCCCATATCGGGGTCGCCACGCCAGATGCCGAACTCGCGCTCCTTGGCTTCTTGCGCGCGCTCCCGGCAGGTACCCGGTCGCTCGTCATCATGGGTGACCTGTTCGATTTCTGGTTTGCGTGGCGGCACGTGATGCCGCGTCGCGGCTTCCGGGTGCTTGCCGCCCTCGCCGATCTGCGTGACACCGGAGTCGAGGTGTTGTGGATAGGGGGCAACCACGACTGCTGGGGTGGAGACGCGCTGATGGCAGAGACCGGTGCGGTGTATTCGCTGCACCCGTGGCGCGACCGCATTGGCGAATGGTCGGCGCTGCTGGCTCACGGCGATGGTTTACGCGCCACTGAGGATGCGCCGTATCGGCGACTGCGCTCGGTGCTGCGGCATCCTCTCGCCATCAGGGCCTTCAGCTGGCTGCATCCGGATTTCGCATCGCGCGTGGCGCTGGCGTCATCGGACACGAGCCGCCATCGTCGCGCGGTCGACGAGGGTCGAGGGCTCCTGGCGGTCGCCACGCCGTCGCTGACGGCGCCGGATGGACCGCACCTCGTGATTCACGGCCACTCGCATGTACCAACGCTCCAGCGCGTGGGCCGAGGGTGGTATGCGAACGCGGGCGCCTGGTATCTGGACCGACAGTTCCTGCGCATCGACGACGCCACCATCACGCGAGCCGTGTGGCGCGGATCAGGAGAAGTCGACGTGCTCGACGTGGGCCATCGTGTCATCGAGGAAACGTCGCCCAAGTGTGAGGAATCGATCGGGCGCATCTGAGACCACAAAGCGATGCGCTGGTGTCGCGAGCGCTGGGGTCAGCAGTCCCGCCGCGGAGAGCACGCGGCGTGTTTCGACGGCCGTTTCTTCGGCGCTGTCGATGAGACGAACCCCGGGCCCGAGCACGTCGGCGATGACGTGCGCCAGTAACGGATAGTGTGTGCAGCCAAGCACCAGCGTATCCATATGGGCGTCGACGAGCGGTGCCAGGTATTCCCGAACGATCAGTCGGGTGGCGGCGTGATCGATCCACCCTTCTTCAACCATCGGTACGAGTAGCGGACAGGCGTTGGCGTGCACGAGCAGGGTCGGCGCGAGCGCGTGGATTGCCCGCTCGTACGCACCCGATGCAATCGTGCCACTCGTGCCAATAACGCCGATTGGGCCACCGCGTGTCGCCAACGCGGCGGCGCGCGCACCGGGCTCGATCACGCCGACGACCGGTATGGGCAGCATCTCGCGAAGATGCGTCAGCGCATGCGCGGTGGCCGTATTGCACGCCACGACAATCGCTTTCACCTGTTGACCGCGCAGCCATTCGGCAATCTGCGTGGCGTACAGACGCACCGTCTCGGGACTCTTGGGTCCGTAGGGAACGCGCGCCGTATCGCCGACGTAAATGAGCGATTCGTTCGGCAGCTGCGCCCGCAATGCACGAACGACGGTGAGTCCGCCCACACCGGAATCGAAGACACCGATTGGCGCGTCTGCGCGCGTCATTCGCACGGTGGAGGGTGGGGCACGTTCACCAGCGAATGGTGGCCACGACGTGCACGCCGCGCACGCCGCGCCCGTGGGGCGTCACCGCGAGCGACACGGGGACATCCCACAATTGCGCCGCAACGAATGCGTCGGCGCCGGCAAACAAATGATTGAACGCCAGAACCGCCAACCAGTCTTCCACGTGCAATCGCCGCGTCTTCTCGAGGTCTGCCGAATACCGATTCGTAAAACCTCCGGTCTTGGTCAGCGTATCACCCGCAACGACAAAGTCCGATGGCAATGTGTCAATGCGATAGCGTTGCACCTCACGCAGATCGGAGGTGCTTCGACGAACCATCACAAACGCCGCCAGTTCGACGCTGGCGAAGAGCGCACCAGAGGTGCCGCGATCCAATCGCGACTGTCCGAATCCCGGAAGGACGAAGGAGTAGAGAAACGCCCGTCGCGGCGAGAGCGGTGGAGCCAGACGCGTGACCGCTCGTGCCCGGCGCACCGGAGCGGCTGCCTTTGTTGTGTCACCCCTGACTTGGGCGAGGGCTGTGTCGGCGCTCAGCGCCGCGCACAGTCCCGCAATCCAAACACCATGAATGACGTGCCGCATGCGACGCGAATACCCCGTTACGCGCGGAACGATCACCGCGCGCATGTGGAGGTCACGGAATGGCAGCGACAGCTTCAATCTCGACACGCACGTCGCGGGGCAGTCCGACAACAGCCACGGTCGACCGCGCCGGGCGCGCGTCGCCCAGCACGCGTGCGTAGACCGTGTTCACCGCCGTGAAATCGGCCATGTCGCGCAGGAACACGGTGGTCTTCACCACGTGTGCCCAACCGGTGCCTCCCGCCTGGAGTACGGCGGTCAAGTTGGCGAGGACCTGTTCGGTCTGCGCCGCCACATCACCCGGCACGACCTCCATGGAGTGTGGGTCGAGGGCAATTTGCCCAGCGGTAAACAGAAATCCGTGTGCTCGCACGGCCTGCGCGTACGGGCCAATCGCTTTGGGCGCGTGATCCGTGTGAATCGTCTCGACGGGCATCAGCTCAGATCGGGTAAAGATGGTGGGAGATTGAATTCAGTGAAGATTGGGAGGCCGAACACGTGGCGCGCATTCTCGACCGTTCGTTCGCCCAGTCGAACGACATCAGTGTCGCGAACGGCGGCGATCCGAGCAAGGGTTTGGGTCACGAACGCGGATTCGTTACGCGTGCCGCGGTGCGGGACGGGAGCGAGGTACGGCGCATCGGACTCTACGAGTAGTCGGTCGTCGGGTACAAGCCGTATCACCTCATCAGCGTTCCACGACTTGAAGGTGATGACGCCGCTGAACGACACGTACCATCCTGCGGAAAGGCCCGCCTCGGCGAGCGCGTGCGAACCGGTAAAGCAGTGCAGCACGCCCCGTACGCCGGCCGACTGCGCGTCGCGCAGCATGGCCATGGTATCGTCCTCGGCGTCGCGGCTGTGTAGCACAATGGGTCTCGAGAGTTCCGCGGCCAAGCCAATCTGCTCGGCCAACACGCGACGCTGCTGCGGTCGCGGCGCGTGGTCGTAGTGATAGTCCAGTCCACATTCACCGACGCCAACCGCACCGGCCGCCACTGCGTCGCGAATGCACTCGGCGTCACGTGCCGCGTCCCAGCTGTTGGCGTCGTGCGGGTGCACGCCACAGGTATGAAAAACGTAGCCTTGATGCCGAGCCGCCACGATCTGCGCGCGTTGCGCGGCGGCCGGCGATTCGCCGATACACACGAGGGCCCGCGCACCAGCAGCGCGAGCCCGCTCGATCACGGCATCGGCGTCATCGACGAACGCGACGTCGGCCAGATGTACGTGACTGTCGACGAAGGCGACGTCAGCCGGATGTCCGTGCCGGTCGACGAACGCGGTCACCACGACTCGTCACCCTCGCGTTGCCGGGGCGAACCCTCAGCGCGCCTTGTCTGACGGCTCGGCGCCAACGCGCAGGGCCCGACTCTGGGCTTCCGACGCCGCGCGAGGATAGCGCGATTCGATATACATGAGAATCGGTCCGGCGACGTAAATCGAGGAGAACGTGGCGATGAACACGCCGAATGTCATGACCACGGCGAACGGCCGAATCACTTCTCCGGCGACCAACAACAGCGCCAACGTGGCCGCGAGCACCGTCGCGTGGGTCATCACCGAGCGCGGCAGCGTTTCGTTGATTGAACGGTCGAGCAATTCCGGCAGCGATTCTCCCTTCCTGGCCTTCCGTAGATTCTCTCGCACGCGATCGAAAATAATGATAGTGTCGTTGGCGGAATAGCCGAGCAGGGTCAGGATGGCCGCGACGACGGTCAGCGAGACCTCGACGTCCAGGAGCTTGATGAATGCCATGGTGACCAGGATGTCGTGCGCGGTGGTCAACACCGCCGCGAGCCCGAATCGCCAGTCGAACCGAATGGCGAGATAGATCAAGGTGAACAACGACGCCAGCAGCATGGCCTTGAACGCACCCGAGCGTAGTTCGGCACCAACCTTCGGACCAACCGCTTCAGTTCGCCCCACGCTGACGGCACCGGCGCCGTACTTCTGCGTCAGGGCCGTCGCAATTTTCTGAGACACGCCTTCGGCGCCAGCATCCTGCGCCGCCACCTGTTTCTCTTCACGCGCACGAATGGTGTAATCGAGATCGGTACCGAACTGCTGTATTTCGGCACCAGTGATACCCGCTGCATCGAGCGTCGAGCGCAGAACCGCCACGTCGGGCGCCTGCTTGAACCGCACCTGCATCAGGCTGCCGCCTGTAAACTCAATGCCGTAGTTCGGCCCGCCAGTGATGGCAAAGGTCGCGAGACCCAACGCGATAAACGCGGCGGTCAAGCCAGCCGCCCATCGCCAGTGCCGAAGAAAATGGAAGTTGGTGTTGTGAAGAATACGGATCATGACAGCCTCAGATGCTCAGGGTCTGGACACCGCGCGAGCGGTTGAGCCAGAGGAGGAAGAAAGTCTTGCTCACGAAGAGCGCTGTGAAGAGGGACGCCACGAGGCCGGCCACGAGCGTGACGGCAAAGCCGCGGACGGGTCCGGTGCCATACTGATAGAGCACCATGCCCGACAGCATCGTGGTGGCCGACGTATCGATGATCGCACTCAGCGCGTGGCGGAAGCCTTCGTCAATCGCGAGTCGGACGGACTTCCCGTGGTCGAGTTCTTCGCGAATCCGTTCGAAGATCAGCACGTTGGCATCGACCGCAATACCAATCGAGAGGACGAACCCGGCCAATCCCGGCAGTGTCAGCACCGCGTGGAAGCCGGCCAGCATGGCCAGCGTGTACACCAGGTAGAGCACCAGCGCGGCGACGGCGAGCAGGCCGGAGAAGCGATAGTAGCCGATGAGGATTGCCACGATGAGGCCCATCGCGAGCGCCAGCGCGAGCACGCCCTTGTTAATGGAATCGGCGCCCAAGCTGGCACCAATGGTGCCGTACTGGGCCACCTTGAGCGGTACCGGAAGCGCGCCAGCGCGCAACACCAGCGCCAAGTCCTGTGCCGCCTGCAACGACCCACCGCCGAGGGTAATCTGCCCAGTACGGCCGATCGCGCTGTTGAGCACGGGCGCCGTGACAACGCGTTGATCGAGCACGACCGCCATGTTGTCCTTCACATGCTTGCCCGTCTCGCTCTTGAATCGCCGTGCGCCTTCGTTGTTCAACGTAAACTGCACCACATTGCCTTCTACCGGATCGCTGCTGGGTCGAGCATCCGTGAGTGCTTCACCGGTGATAATCGGGCGCGCGTCGAGCATGTAGAACGCATAGAACCGTCGCGCCTCGGACACGAGCGAATCGACACCCCAGCGGATCACCTTGTTGGGCGGCATCGCGTTCTGAATGGCGGGCAAGGCCAGTGCCTGTGTGATCGCCGAGAGGGCAGCTTCAGGCACGAGGTACTGCCCTGGCATTTGCCCCGGCTGCACATTGGTAGAAAAGAGACCCCCGGCGACCAATTTGGCGGCGGCGCTATCCGTGGCCGCACTGTCTTTGCCTGTCGCGGCAATGGCTTTTCCGGTACTGTCTCTTGCCGAGTCCGTCTTTTGTGTCAACAGCGACGAGACGCCAACCGACTTCGTGGTATCCCCTCCGGCGATTTTGGCGGAGGCGACCGTGATCCCGGCGGTCTTGGCGATCTCGTCGAAGCGTGGCGCGACGCGCTCGAACGCCTGTGACTTGTCGACTATCTGAAACTCAAGAAACGCCGCCTTTTGGACGAGTTCGAGCGCGCGCTCGGGGTCATCGATGCCCGGCAGTTCGACGATGATTCGATTGTCGCCGGCTTTCTGCACGACCGGCTCGGACACGCCGAATTCGTCGATGCGTTGACGTACGACTTTGAGCGCGCGGTCAATCGCTTCGGATTTGTCAGCGACGGCCTGTTTAGACTCGTCAATTTCCAGTTCCAGGTGCATACCGCCCTGGAGGTCGAGGCCCAGCTTGAGCGGGACGCGCTTGACCGTGTCGTATGTGAAAACGCCGTCGCGCTTCACGCGCTCGACGATAGTACGCGGAAAGAGAGACCACGCGGAAGCCGCGAGAAGTCCCACAATGAGCGCAAGGCGGTACTTCATGTTCGCCATCGATGCCGGTGGCCAGGGGTGGAGGAGGATGGTGTACGCAACGAGCGAACACGCCATCCGGTAAGCACGGTCGCACACCCAGCGACGTCATGGGCACGACCAAGATGAACAGCGAAAGCGAAAGCGGTCAGCGCACTCAGGAAGGTCCTCCGAAATGTGCCAAGCCTTGTAACTTAGGGCGTATTCGCGTCTTCCGGTAGGCAGTCAGGCATAGCCATCGGCGATTCACGGGCGGAGCTCTGCGTTGAGGACCCGGCGGGCGGCCACGGCGTCTCGCCCCAGTTGGTCGACCAGAGTCGCCACGTCGGGAAATGCGCGCGTGTCGCGCAGTCTGTGAATGAGATCGAGGCGAACCGTCGCGCCGTACCAATCATGCGTCGCGTCGAACAGATGTGTTTCGATCCGTCGGGCGTCATCGCGGAAGGTGGGACGAGGTCCGAGGTTCAGCATACCGCCAAACTCGCCATGCGGCGTTTGCGCACGAACCGCGTACACACCGTCGGCGGGAAGCAGCTTATGCGGCGGAGGCGTTTCCAGGTTGATGGTAGGATAGCCCAATTGTCGCCCGCGGTGGTCGCCCTGAATGACCCGACCACTCAGACAATACGGCCGCCCGAGACCCTCCGTCGCCCGGGCCATGTCCCCTTCCGCGACGGCCCGTCGGATGGTGGTTGAGGAAACGGCCAGGCCGTCGGCTCCATGCACGGGCTCCAACACCGTCACGGCAAAGCCTCGGGCCCTCCCCAGCGCGCGTAGCAGCTCGCTGTCGCCCATGCGGCCCCGGCCAAAACCATGATCGTGTCCCACGAATAGTTCGGTCATTAAAAAACGCGCGCGCAGCACGTCGTCCACGAATTCCTCCGGGCCCAGCAACGCCAACGACGGGGTGAACGGCAGCACTGCGACATACGAGACACCGATCTGCGCGATGACTTCCAGTTTCTCATGAAAGGTCGTCAAGAGCGGCGGTGCGATGGCCGGGTTCACCACTTGCAGTGGATGCGGATCAAACGTGACGACGACACTGGGTCGCCCTGTCTCGTGCGCGCACCGCACCAGCTTGACCAGCACGTCATGATGGCCCCTATGCATCCCGTCGAAGGTACCGACGGTAACAACCGACCCCTCCGCACCGATGGGCAGGCCCAACGGCTCGAGGTCGTCGGCTGGCATCACGTGCGGTCACCCAACAACACGATGCGGGGTTGCCAGCGATCTCCCACGATCGGATCGACGACGCGATCGGCGATCCCGACAATGCCCCCATCGCGCAGCAGCGCCGCACGATTCCCGGGCTGTGTGGCCGGAATGGACCGTCCGTGCGATAGCGCCGCCAGGGCGGCGTCGTCCACGGATTCCCGGGCCATTGGCTCGAGAAATGTGAGTGCCGACACCAGCGGGATATGCCCGTCGAACACCGAGCCCGGAATCAGCGCGTCAAGGTGAACGGCATCGACCACATCCGCTCGACCACTCGACTGGCGTCGGAGGTCAGTACAGTGAGCGGCACTGTGGAGCGCGCGACCGAGATCACGCGCGAGTGCCCGCACGTAGGTGCCGCCGGCGCACGTGATGCGCACGCGTATGTGCGTATCGTGCTGTTCCAGCATTTCCCACTGGTGCACCGTGACCATGACGGGTGCGAGGGCCACGACACCACCGCGACGGGCGACCGCATAGGCGCGTTGGCCGTTGACGTGCTTGGCGGAAAACGCCGGGGGTACTTGCTCGAACGTGCCGGTCAGCGCGGTCGTCGCGGCAAGCACCATGGCGGGATCCGGCAGCTGAGCGTTTCGAACAACCGTTCCGGTGCGATCGTCGGTATCCGTCTCGGCGCCAAACTGGAACACGGCGTCATACACCTTTGGCTCGCCCGCGACATAGGGGAGCAGACGCGTGCTGACGCCGACTGCCAGGACCAGCAATCCGGTGGCGAACGGATCCAACGTGCCCGCGTGCCCCACCCGCTTGGTTCGCGCCGCCCGACGCACGGTGCTGACGACGTCGTGCGAGCTGATGCCCGCCGGTTTATCGACGAACAACAGCCCCGTCACTGGTCGTTCACTCGGGGTTGCCCGACTCCCGTTCATTGCGCACTTGCGCGAGCAGTTGCTCGATGCGCGACGCGCGCGCAATGCTTTCGTCGGCCTTGAAGTGAATCTCGGGCGCATTGCGCAAGCGCAAGGATTTCCCCAGCAGCGAACGCAAATGCAATGCGGCGCTGGCGAGCCCCACGAATGTCGCCTTCACCGCCTCGTCATCGCCCATCACACTCACGAACACGGTCGCCTGCCGGAGATCGCGGGTCACGTCGACCGCGGTCACGGTAACGAACCCGCGAATGCGCGGATCCTTTGCGCCATCGGCGAGGAACGTGGCAACGCCCTCGCGGATGGCTTCAGCAACACGATCAGGTCGCCGCGGTTCACCCATGCCGCCGCCTCAGGACTTCGCAGCCTGATCGAGAGTACGGGCGACTTCCTCGGTCCGATAGCACTCAAAGACATTGCCGACCTTGACGTCGTTGAAGTTTTCGATCCCGATGCCGCACTCATACCCTTCCTTGACCTCGTTCACGTCATCCTTGAAGCGACGCAGCGAACCGATCGTGCCGTCGTACACCTCGACGCCGTCGCGAATGACGCGAATGCGACCCTTCCGATTGATGTTGCCGCTGCGCACGATGCAGCCGGCAATGACGCCAACGCGCGCCACCTTGAACGTTTCACGCACCTGCGCTTCGCCGTACACCACTTCCCGCGACTCCGGACGCAGCATGCCCTCGAGCGCCAACTTCACATCGGCGACGGCCTCGTAGATGATCTTGTACAACTTGATGTCCACGCCCTCGCGTTCCGCCGCCGCGCGCGCGTTTTTGTCGGGTCGGACATGGAAGCCAATGATGATGGCGCCCGAGGCCTTGGCCAGCAGAATGTCGCTTTCCGCGATGGCCCCCACGCCGCGATGCAGAATCTCCACCTGCACTTCGGGATTGGACAGCTGTCCCAACGCGTCGGCCAACGCCTCTGCCGGACCGCCCTGGTCGGCTTTGATGATCAGCCGCAACTGGCGTTTTTGTCCGGCCGCCGCGTGCGACATGAAATCTTCCAACGACACGACCCCGCGTGTGGTACGACGACTCTTCGCCTCGCGATCGAGTCGCTCGCGTCGCTGCGCAATTTCACGCGCGGCGGACGCGTCTTCGACCACCAGCAATTGATCGCCCGCCATCGGTACGCCGGTCAATCCGAGGATTTGCACCGGAATGGCCGGCCCCGCTTCCTTGACCTCCTTGCCGCGTTCATCCAGCAGTGCCCGCACGCGACCGGAGTAGATGCCGCAGATATAGTTGTCGCCGACGCGGAGGGTGCCGTTTTGCACGAGCACGGTGGCGACTGGACCCTTGCCCTGGTCGAGCTGCGCTTCGACGACGGATCCGATTGCCCGACGCGAGGGGTTGGCCGTGAGCTCGAGGATATCGGCCTGGAGCAAGATCTGCGTCAACAGGTCGGCCACACCGGTGCCCTTCTTCGCCGAAATCTCCGAATGCAAGACCGTGCCGCCGAACTCTTCGAGCACGACGTCGTGCTGCAGCAGGTCCTGCTTCACCTTGGGGATGTTCGCGGTCGGCAGATCGACTTTGTTGATCGCGATAATGATCGGCACGCCCGCGCTCTTCGCGTGCGAGATCGCTTCCACCGTTTGCGGCATGACTTGATCGTCGGCCGCTATCACAATAACGACAATGTCCGTGACGTGCGCACCGCGCGCCCGCATGGCGGTAAACGCTTCGTGTCCGGGGGTGTCGAGAAACGTGATCTGTCGATTGTTCGCCACCTGCACGTGATACGCACCAATGTGCTGGGTGATGCCCCCGGCTTCACCCGCGACGACGTTGGCTTTCCGCACGTAGTCGAGTAGTGAGGTTTTTCCGTGATCGACATGACCCATGATGGTCACCACCGGCGGCCGCGACCGCAGATCTTCGGGCGCATCGGCTTCGACCGTCTCCAACAAGTCGGCCGCATAGTCGCTTTCCTTCACGGCCTGGAAGCCAAACTCGCTGGCAATCAGTTCGATCTGATCGAAATCGAGGCGCTGATTGATGGTGACCATCAACGACAGCGTTTTGATGGCGAATCCGACGATTTGCGTGGCGGAAATGCCGAGTGTCTGCGCGAGTTCGGACACGGTGATGAACTCGTTCACGCGAACGGTCTTTCGCTCGCGCTCGACGGCGGCGACGCGCTGCGACTCCATCTCCTCGCGCATCTCGGTGCCGAAACGCCGTCCACCACGGCCACGCTGCGCGGGGCCACGCATGGCGGTCATCGTCTTCGAAATATTCGCCGTCACCGCTTCCTGATCGACCGAACCCCGCTTGCCCTTTTTGCCACGTCGCGGACTTTGTGCGCCGGCCGCAACGCCGCTGCCCTGGCCACCCTGACCTCCCTGTCCACTTTGGCTGCTCTGGCCACCCGCTTGGCCACCGCTCGTCGGCATGCCCGTGGCAGGTCGACGATCGTCGCGACGCTGACCCTGTCCGAGCCCGCCACCCGGGGCAGCAGACGCGATTGGCCGCGCTGAGCCAAAATTCGGACTCCCGCCAGGGCCGGTACGAGGACGAGGTGCCCCCGGTACCACCGGACGCGGACGCGGCCGATCGGGCGAAAGGAACACTGGTGGCGTTGTGGGAACCGCAGTCGCATCTACGACCGACGTTGATGGCGCCGACGTCGCGAGCGGCGTCGGTGCGGCAACTCGGGGGGGGACATCGGGCGCAATCGGGGTCGGTGACGTGGTCGCTTTGGTCGGACGCGCGACCGGAGCCACAGCCAGAGTCACGACCGACGGCGCGGACGGAGCCGCAGTCACGCGGTCGATGGTCGCGGTCGCGGTCGCGGTCGTCGCTTCCGGCGCGGCAGTGTCCGCCTTTGCCGAGGCTGTGACGCTTGCGCTGACGTCGAGTGGCAGAGCTTCCTGCGGTGTGACGGAGGGCTTCGCGCTCTCTGCAGTCAACTCTGCGGTCGACTCTGCCTCATCCGCGCGTTCAACTGCCCGCGATGGCGACGCGCTCACGACGGGCACCCCTTCAACGGGGGCGGCGATCGGTACGTCATCTGGCGAGTCAACGCCCTCGACGACCCCGTCCGTTTCCGACCGACGGCGTCGACGAACCGACTGGGCGACAACCTCCGGTTGCACTTCCGGTACGGGTGCCTCAGCTGCCGCACCAGTCCGGCGGCGACGTGGCGACGCGCTTGGAGCGGGCAGCGACTTCTCGGCGCGCACGCGCTTTTCGCGCTCCCATCGAGCGCGAGTCCGGGAAACCTGATCGTCAGTGAGCAGCGACAAGTGGCTGCGCACCGGAACGTCCATCTGACGCAGCAGTGCGAGCACCTCGTCAGCCGAGATGCCGAACTCACCCGCCATGTCATGCACACGAAGCTTGCTCAACCCGTCCTCCTACCGCGAAACGCGCGTCGCGTCGCCTGCCGGGGCTGCCCCAGCTACGGCGCCACGTATACCGCGCGCCAGCGCCTGATCTACGATACCGACCGCAGCGGTCGTGTCCCGACCCACTGCGCCGCCCAACTCGGCCGCACTCGGCCACTCGATCACTTCTATGTTCCGGGCCCGAAGGACCGGCGTCACCTTGTCGAGGCTATGACGTGAGACGTCGATGGCAATAACCGCCAACTGGACCGTCCCCTTCAACGCTTCGATTCGCACCCGTTCGGCGCCCACAACGACCAACCGTCCCCGAACTCCGAGGCCGAGCAAACCGAGCACCTTGCGTCGCACGGCCTCATCGAGCACCGCGGCACTGACGGTGCTCACCCCTGGCCAGTGCCCGTCGACGATTCGCCGTCGGCGTCCTCTTCCATCGTCAGCTCATCGATGATCGCCATGATGCGATCGGCCTCGACGGGCGCAATGCCCGGAAGCCGCAGCAAATCATCGCGATCGAGATCGAGAATGTCGTTGAGGGTTTGATACCCCGCTTCGGCGAGTACTGCCACCGTCGACGTTTCGAGCCCCTCGATTTCGTTCAGCATCACGTCGGCCTCCGCATCACCCTCCTCAGGCAGCGGTGCGAACAGCGGCGCTTCCCCACCCTTCTCCATCCACTCGCGGCTTGAATACAGATCGATTTTCCAGCCGGTGAGTTCTGATGCGAGACGTACGTTTTGTCCGTTGCGGCCAATTGCCAGCGACAACTGATCTTCATCAACCACCGCTTGAATCGTGCGCGTGACCGTATCGCTGAAGACCCGTGCCACGCGCGCCGGCGCGAGCGCCAGTTTCGCGAACCGCTCTGGATCGGGCGACCAGGGCACGATGTCGATGCGTTCCCCGCCCAGTTCATTGACGACCGCCTGCACGCGAGAACCCTTCAGTCCGACGCATGCACCAACCGGGTCGACGGCCTCATCGCGCGACGTCACCGCGATCTTGGTGCGACTGCCAACTTCACGGGCCGCTGCCTTGATCTCGACGATGCCCTGTTGAATCTCGGGGACTTCGAGCTTGAAGAGTGCTTGCACGAACAGGGCGTCGGAACGACTGAGGATCAGCCGCGGCCCCTTCGGCGTATCCTCGACACGCTTGAGCACCGCACGCACGGGCTCACCCTGATGGTAGTGCTCCCGGTGATTCTGCTCGCGATACGGAATGATGGCTTCCGCTTCACGAAACTTGTTCAGCATCACGACGAGCTTCCCACGCTCAATCTGCTGCACTTCTCCGGAGAGGAGATCGCCAACACGACCCGAGAACTCGTCGCGGATACGCGTGCGCTCCCCTTCGCGAACGCGTTGAATGATCCGCTGCTTCGCTGCTTGTACGGCCGTGCGGCCGAACTCGGCGAAGTCCACCGGAATCTCCATCACGTCACCGACCTGAAACTCGGAATCCTCGAACCGCGCTTCCTCGAGCAGCACCTCACGCGAAGCGTCGGTGACCTCCGCGACCACCGTCTTCAACAGGACGATGCGGATGGAGCCCTTGTCTTCGTTGATTTCGACTTCGGCCTGAACGTTGGCGCCATGCTTCTTGGCCAGTGCGGCGTGAATGCCATCCTGGAGGAGCCCATGCAATTCTGACCGATCGAGCTGCTTCGAATTGGACAGTTCGCGGAACGCTGCCAGTATCTCCGCCGATCCGACCATCCGTTATCCCCTATCGTTTCCAGTGGAACGCCAGCCGCGCCTGCGTGACTTCCGCGAGCGGAACGTGCGTCTCCCGCCCCTTCGGATCCCGCACATGCACGACTGCCGCGTTTCCCTCGCCCTCGAGACCGAGGATCTCGACTTCCTGCTTCCCACCTGCCAGCGCTCCGCTGGTCACGGTCGCCTGGCGGCCAATGAACCGGCGCCAATCAGCTGCAGACCGCAGGGGTCTGTCTGCCCCAGGCGAAGACACTTCCAACACGTACTGCTCGCTCACCAACGCGCCCGCTTCCAACCGTGCCTCAAGGGCACGAGAGGCGCGGGCGCAGTCTTCGATCGTAACCTTCGTGCCGTCTCGTCGATCGATCCGGATTTCCAGTACCGGCCGCGAACGGGAGCCGCCGCGTCGGAGTTCAACCAGATCGAATCCCAGTGCGTCAAGCTCTTCAACGACAATGGGTTCGCTACTCTCGCCCATCCGCCGACCTCAACTGCTGAAAAACCACCCAAGAATAAAAAAGTGTGGGGACCTTCCCCACACTTCACTCACCCACGTCCTCCGGGCGAAGTCACATCACATGTTGTGCAGGTTTCGCCGTAGAATCGGAACTTAGGGTACCGACACCACAAGGTCAAGATGACTCATTGGATGCTCGCGGCGTTCGGACGTCAATCTGACCCACGGATTGAGGCAGGAGCGCCACGACGCCAAGCTGGCGTCCTTCATCTTGGCCGCGATGACTGAAGACGCGTGTCCGGTCGCACCGGGTGCACATTCGACTCACAGTGAGATTCACGACTCCCCTTCGATACGCTTGATCGGCCAGAATCTGCCGGACGTCGAGAAGCCCCTTGGTCGCGGGTCGCACGCCCGTAATCGCTTCGCACACCTCCGGTCC
>JANLVM010000818.1:0-1996 GCA_031364015.1 Gemmatimonadaceae bacterium | reverse complement strand
TATGGTGCGGACGGCCAGCACGACCTGCGCGAACAGCAACGCCGACGCCAATACCAACACCGTGACAAGCATCGTATCCAGCCGCTCCAACCAGAATGACGGAATCATGTCCGTCATCGTCGGTCCGGGACCCGTCGGTGCAGGCGAAAGTTCGGAGAACACTCCGACCGTCACATTCGCGATCGGTGCGATCGGCGTGAGAATCAGCGGAGCCACCAGTGGCCACAGAGCGCCGATCGTCATGGCCAGCGCCCAGGGCGCTCGAGACGGGCGTCGCAAGGCCCGCAGGGCGCGCTCGGCGGCGAACGACGCGAGCGCGCACAGGGCCGTGAAGACGACGGCGCCAAACATCCATTGGGCGATCATGCGTCGCGACCGCCATCGCGATCGCCGGCCTTGCGAGCGACTGTTTTGCGACTCGCTTCATTGATCGTTCGGGCAAGCCGCTGCAACTCCGCCGCCGAGACATCATGGTCGTCGACCAGCTGCATCAAGAGCGCCTGCGGCGAGCCGTGAAAGTGCTGCGTGACCAGTCGCGATAGTGCGTTTCGCTGCGCCGTCTGCTGCTGGACGCGTGGGAAATAACGATGTGCGCGCCCTTCTTCCTCACGACGCACGAAGCGCTTGACCTCCAAATTCCGCAGCACGGTCAGGACCGTGGTGTACGCCAATGGCGCGTCGAGCCGCTCACGCACCTCGGCCACGGTGCCGGATCCGGTCTCCCACAGGATGGCCATCACGTCCAGCTCGCGCTCGCCCAGCGATGCGTCGGTCATCGTCGCGCTCCCCGATTCATGGGTCCCAACTACTAGCCTCATAGTAGTATCACATGGCTCGATGCGTTTGTCAACTATGTGCTTAGTAGTAGAGCCCGCCGCCCTTCCACCGAGGCGCTCGGCCCGAATGCGCGATACTATTTCGCCATGACACCTCGAAACCTCGCCGCCATCGCCCTGACGCTCGTCTCGCTTGGCCTGCTCTGGCCCGGCCTCACCGAGCCCGTGCTCACCATCACCGCCTCGCTCAGCATTCTCGGCAAGTCACGCGAAGTGTTTCATCAAACGCAGAGCATCTGGGAATCGGTGCGGCGGCTGTACGACGCTGGCAATGTGTTTGTGGCGGGGTTGATTCTGTTCTTCAGTATCACCGTGCCCGTTATCAAGGCGGCGTTACTGGTAGCTATCCTCACGGCGAAGCAACATGCCACGCGACACCGACTGTTCTTGTTCACGCGGTCGCTGAGCAAGTGGGCCATGGCCGATGTGTTCGTGGTCGGCGTGTTCATCGCGTATCTCGCCGCCAAGGCGACCGACAATCTTGACGCCATCGCCGAGCGTGGGTTCTACTTTTTTGCGGCCTATTGCCTGATTTCTAACCTGGCATTCCAGTTCCTCGAGCCGCCGCAGGAGCGACCAGCCTGAGCCCGGTGCGCGTGTTTGCTATCGTTGAGAATCAGCGCGCGAGATAGACGTTTCATTTTCGGCGAGCCGCGCAAGCATAGCGCGCGGACTTCGCCCTTCTGCTGTTAATCAGTCCTCCGAACGCCCGCACATCCCCATGACCATACCGTCCCTCGAAGCGCCGTCCATCGACGCCATTCGCGCGAATCGCGCCCGACTCGGCGACCTGGTTATCACGACCCCGATACGTCGACTCATTGACGACGCGTTAGCCGTCGCGGTCGGCGCCTCGACGCAGGTGTGGCTCAAGGAGGAATTGTTTCAGCGTACCGGGAGTTTCAAACCGCGCGGTGCGCTGTCGGTCATGCTCGACCTCGACGCGGCCGCACTGGAACGTGGCGTCACCGGCGTTTCCGCTGGCAACCACGCGATCTCGCTGGGATACTCGGCGCGGATCCTTGGTACGACCGCCAAGGTCGTGATGCCGAAAAGCGCCAACGCGTTTCGCGTGCAGGTGTGTCGCGAATTCGGTGTTGACGTTGAACTCGTCGAGAACGTAGCCGCCGCGTTCGCGCGCGTGCGAGAGATTGAAGCCA
>JANLVM010000807.1:0-2688 GCA_031364015.1 Gemmatimonadaceae bacterium | reverse complement strand
GCGGCATGGGCGGCATGATGACGGGACCACATCATGCCCTGGCGATGGCGTACCGGGACAACTTGGCGACGTTCACACGCGCCGTGCAGCGCCAAGCCAGTGGGGCAAAGACCATCGACCTCGACCTGGCGCGACCGGCGGTCGTCGAAATGCGACGCAGCTTCGACCAGATGCAACTACACCATCAGGCGCAGATGTCGATGATGGGCGACGACATGAAGGCGAAGATGGGCGACGATATGAAGGCGAAGATGGGCGATGATATGAAACATCCGACATCGGAGACCAAGAAGCCGATGATGGCGATGATGCAGCAAATGGAAACACACATGACGGCGCTCAAGGAACATCTCAGCGCACTGGAATCGGAAGTGAACGCCAGCGTGCCGTCGCCTAAGAGCGTGTCGACGCACACCGCCGAGATTCTCAAGCACTGCGCCGCCATGCCCGGCATGTCGGCAAAGGCCAAGCCTGCTGCGGCGAAACCCCATCAGATGAAGTGACGAGCGCCGCTCGCGCTCTCTTCGCGCCACCCTCTCTAGTGCTTCGTACCCACGTTGAATACATACGTGGTGCGCGAAACGTCCCACTCGGTGGGGGCTCCGCCCGCCTTCCGACTCGCATAGGCGGACCGCAGCATCATCGGTCCCGCCGCGCTCAGTGGCAGGTGCACGATACCCTTGGCGTCCGCATTGAACGCGATCCGCGTCACCGAGGCTCCGGCGCCCGCCGCGCTATCTATCCCCGCCGCGAGATCGATCCCGATGTTGGGCACCGGTGCGCCATTGCCCAACACCTGGACGTGCAGCGTATCACCCAGGTGCACATGAGCCGGGTCGTTTAACGGGACAAACTCCAACCGCAGCCCGGCTGCTTTACCGAACGCCCGGGGGCCGCCTTTACCAACCTGCGCGAGCGTGGCGGCATACGACGCCGCCGTGAAAATGACGCTATCAAGCCCGGCCAACACGTTCTCGCGCTCCAACCGCCCCGCCTCCGCCGCGCCGCCCTCGGCCTTGAGGAATGCAATGACCCCGGCAGGCGTCTGACGAAGGATCCGCGGCGCCAGCCCCACGACCACGAGATATTGCCCGGCGACGGCGGGCTTCTGTTGCAATCTGAGTGAGCTGCCTTCGACGGACATCACGGTGATCTTCGTGGTCGACGTTGCGCCAATGATGCGGGCGTCCACGACGCGCTCCGGTTGCACGGCCGTTCCGGCCGGGAACTTGCCTCCTCCCTGTCGGCCGTTCACGTGCACCGTGGCGTCGGCGGCATACGCGAGCATGTCCGGAATGATCCAGAAATCATGCGCGGTGGCCGATGCCGCGCCGATCATACTGGCAACGACCGTCAGCGCAATCCGTCGCGCGAAGGGTCGACGGGAGGTCGTGCGTCGTGTGATGCGCATGGTCTGGAGTCCAGTGGATTGTGGGTGCCCGACGTGGCAGGAGGCTGGATCCTACCGCTAGTTTTACATACTGTAAAGGTCGGATCGCCGATGCGGCGGTCTGCTCATCACTCTCTGACCGGCCATTCCATGGATCCCGCTCGGCATCGCGCTCCGCGCCACCAGGCCATTCGCCGAACATCGTGCATCGCCGTGTTACTCGCATGTTCGGCGTCTGTGCTCGCCGCGCACGACTTCTGGTTAATACCCGATGCGTTTGCCGTCACACCGGGCGGGCGCGTAGCGCTCCACGGTCAGACATCGAGTCTGTTTCCCACCAGCCTGTCGGCCGTCACGCCGGATAGAGTTGTCGAGGCGCGCGTCGTCACGGCGAACTCAGTAGTCCAGGTCAGGGATATCTCGGTCAGTGGCAACGCGCTGCGGTTGTCCTTTCGACCGACCGGCGCGGGCCAGCACCTCGTTGGTGTGCAGCTGAAACCGCGCAACGTCCGCGAATCACCGGCGAGCTTTCGGCGCTATCTCGATCTGGAGGGGGCCCCCGAGGCGCGGCAACGCTATGAGCGAGCAGGCCTCTTGGGGACCGGAGATGGCGACAGCATCACGCGTCGATACGCCAAGTATGCGAAAACGGTTGTCGAGGTAGGCCGCGGCGCGCGCGCCTTTCACCGACCCCTCAATCACCCACTGGAATTCCTTCCGCTCTCTGACCCGTCGACATTGCGCGTGGGCGATACGCTGCGAGTACGATTGCTGCTGCTGGGGAAACCGGCGCCGTTGGCACGACTGCACACCGGATCGGTAGCGGTCAGCGCGTCGACCCTGCGCGATACGACGGCGGCGCGACTGGCCGCCCGCGAGGACGTCTCGCTTGAGACCGACAGTATGGGCGTTGCGACTGTCGTCATCACGCGACCCGGCCTGTGGAACGTGCGAACGCTGCAGATAATTCCGGCCATCAACGGCTCGGGCGCCGACTGGGACGTGCACTGGGCGACGCTGGTGTTTTCGGTCAGACCGCGCGCTTGACCAGCGCGATATCTGATGGTATGTATGATGGTATGGCTACCATGACCTATCGCACCACCTTTTCGCTCGACGAGGCGACCGCCATGCGCATTCGCAAGCTCGCCGCGCAGTGGAACGTGTCTCAGGCCGAGGTGATCAGGCGCGTCGTGGCGAGTGCTGACGCGGCTGCCAATCCTGATCCCCTCGCCATGCTTGAGGCATTGCACCAGTCCGGCGGTGGATTGAGTGCGGCGAAAGCCACCTCCTACCTC
>JANLVM010000798.1:0-3868 GCA_031364015.1 Gemmatimonadaceae bacterium | reverse complement strand
CGATGTGTCGCTCAAGCGCAAACTGGCGGTGAAGGTGGTTTCACCGGATCTGATCAGCTCAAAGACCGTCCTCGAGCGCTTCAAGCGCGAAGCGGAGACCGTAGCGCAGTTGTCGCATCCCAACATCGTGCCGCTGCACTTCATCGGGCAGCACGGCGATCTGTTTTATCTCGCGATGGGTTTCATCGATGGCGGCGCACTCGACGCGCGCATCTCAAGTGTCAACGGCGCGCAAATGCCGCTCGACGACGTGCGTCGCGCCATGACGGAAGTGGCGAGCGCGCTGGCACACGCGCACAAGCGTGGCGTGATCCATCGCGATATCAAGCCGCAGAACGTATTGGTCGACTCCGATTCGGGCCGCTGCCTTGTCACCGACTTTGGCATTGCGCGCACGGCTGAGGGCTCGGCGCTGACCGCGACGGGCATGATGATTGGGACACCGGCGTACCTCGCGCCCGAGCAGGTGACGGGTGAAGCCAGCGACCACCGCGCAGATATCTATGCACTCGGTGTGATGGCGTACGAGATGGTTGTCGGCAAACAACCATTCGATGCGCCAACACCAACGGCGATGTTGATGAAGCGGCTTGGACCGCCGCCAGAACCGGTGGGCAAGGTTCGCGCGAACGTGCCGAGGGATCTCGAAGACGCCATCAGTGGCTGTCTCGCGCCAGATCCGAAGGAGCGTTTTCAGACGGCAGGCGATGTGGTGAGAGCCTTGGGCGCCCATGATGCGACCGCGGGACACTCGACCGCCGGAGTTTGTCCTTAAGGCGCGTCGACAGAAAACGAATCGTATTCGTGGCATTGCCGCGGGAGTGGCGGTCGCGTTGATCGCGGGAGCGGTTGCTCTTCGTGGCGTGTGGAACAGAAGTGAAGCGATCACCCCGATTGCCCCTCCCCCTGTCGCGCGCACCGCAGTGGATGCGGGGATGGTCCGTATCCCCGCCGGTTCGTATATCATCGGCACGGACACGGGCTTTGCGAGAGCTCGGCCTGCGCACATCGTGCAGCTCCCGTCATTCGGCATCGACGTGCACGAGGTGACGATTGGTGAGTACAAGTCGTACGCAGACTCGACGCGGTCGCCGGTGCCGTGGACTGGCGCGATGCCTGATGCCGCGTTACCGGTGACGCGACTGCAATGGGCAGAAGCGACGAACTACTGCCGTTGGAAGCATGCGGACGGCGGCGACTTGCCGAGCGAAGAGCAGTGGGAAGCCGCGGCGCGCGGCGAAAGTGGACGGCGATATCCGTGGGGTGACACCTACGATCTGGCGGCCGCCAATACTGCTGCCGCGCGCCGCACCGGTCCCGCACCCGTCGGCACTTTCCCTCGCGGTGCAACGCCGGAGGGAGTGCACGACTTAATCGGTAACGTGTGGGAGTGGACACGCTCGCCGATGCAGGCGTATCCCGGAGGTGCGGCGTTTGCGGATTCGCTCAAGGCATACTACGTGATTCGCGGTGGCGCGTATAACGCGGACAAAGCGATCGCGAATCCGTGGTTTCGTGGCTACAATCGCCCCGCTACCTCGCGCGATGAGTTGAGCTTTACCGGATTTCGATGTGTCATGCCGAAGCGATAGAACCGCTCGCGCGCATATATGCCGTGAATTGGGCTCGGCCACTTCGCCACGACAAGTAGGCGGTGAATCCAGAGAAAGCGTGCGCGTGGAGCACCACTGGTCTGGGGTCTCCTACGACATGGCCTGCGACGCGATCGTGAGCGTGACGGCGCGCGTGCCGAACGACGTGCTGCACGCCGAGCTGTTGGCGAGAGAATCCGAGTGGGCTGCCGCCGGCGTGAAGACGGCGCAGTGCATTGGGGATGCGCTGGCGCCCGGGCTCATCGCCCACGCGGTGTACGCGGGGCATCGCTACGCGCAGTCGTTTGACGAGGGTCGTGAGAAAGACGTGCCGTTTAAACGACATCTGCCGGTGGCGCAGCTGGACTGAGCGGCGGCAGCCCCGCAGACTCATCGACACGGGATCTGCCTTGACCAAAATGGTCATGGAGGGTATCGTTCGGTGAACCATCCAGGCGTGAGGAGAGGCTTGTGCCGCGAAAACCCAAAGTTGTGCGAGAAGCCGTCAGTCTCTACGAGGCCAAAACCCATTTGTCCGGATTGGTAGAGCGTGCGTATGCCGGTGAGGAAATTATTATCATGAAATCGGGACGCGCGCGCGCGCGGTTGGTGCCGATGGACAATATGCCTGAGCTGCGCGTGCCCGGTCGCGGAAAGGGCGCTTGGCGCGTGAGCGCGGACTTTGATGCGCCATTGCCCGATGAAATGCTCAACGCGTTTGAAGGCACGTCGTGAAGTTGTTGCTGGACACGCACGTGTTGATTTGGTGGGACGCCGGACAAAAACTGAGCACGGCCGCGCTTGAGGCGATTCAACACGCAGACGATGTGTACGTGAGTGTCGCGTCGGCCTGGGAAATTGCGATAAAGACGTCGCTGGGGAAGATCTCCAGCAAGCGATTGGTGTCGCAGGCTACCGCTGAGTGCGGATTTCTCGAACTGCCAATGACGTTTGTGCATGCACAGCAGGTAGCAACGCTACCGACCATTCATCGTGATCCGTTTGACCGGATGCTTGTTGCGCAGGCCATTGTTGAAGGACTCACTCTGGTCACGCGGGATCCGGCGATCATGCAATACCGGGTGTCGGTGATCGCGGCGTAGCCCGTCCCTTTTGGAAAGTACTGTCGGAGCAGGCCGTCGGTGTTCTCGTTGGTGTCGCGCTGCCACGGACTGTGTGGATCGCAGAAGAAGGTCTGTAGTCCGGAGTCTCTGCCACCTCCACCCTGAACGTATCGACAGGGCTATTGAGGTTTCCACTTTCCCGGGGGAGGCTCAAAACCGGCGTGGCTTGACCCTTCCCATGGATTGGAATAGAATACATGTAGTACTCTCATGGAGAGCATGTATGACCAAAAGGCAAACCCCAACCGCTGTACGCGAACCCGTGCAGGTCTACCTCGACGTCCCCGATCGCGCGATGCTTGAGCGCGCCGCGCTGGCGACGGGGCTGCCGCGCGCCGAGGTGCTGCGTCGAGGCCTCCGCCGCTTTGCCTCGGAGCTGTTGTCCGACGAAAGCCCCGCGTTGGCGTTTCTGGAGAGCGCGGCGAGCGCATCGCCTCCCGACACGGCGTCCGACGTCGCGGTTCGGCACGACGACTACCTGGCCGACTGGGAAATGGCGTCGTGGGACGCGCCAACGGTAGCGCCGAAGGCCAAGCGACCGCGCAAGTGAATCGTGCTGTCTTGCTCGACTCGTCAGGGTGGATCGCGGCCGCCGTGCGTGGTCAGACCCATCACGAAGCAGCCAGAGCCGCATACACGCGCGCTGTTCGAGATGGGTATCGCATCGTAGTCACACCACTGGTGCTCGGTGAATCGCACGCGCTATTTCTTCGACTACTGGGCCGAGTGCATGCCGCCGCCGCGCTCGCTAGCGTGCTGCGCGATCCGACACACGTGGTGGTCCCGGTTGACCAAGCGCTGATCACGTCTGCGGTGGAACGGTGGGTGGTACCGTATCGCGATCAGAACTTCTCGCTCTGTGACGCGGTGTCGTTCGAGGTCATGCAGCGCGAAGGCATCACGCGCGCGCTGTCAATTGACCGGCACTTCGTCACGGCCGGATTCGAAATCGTGGGGTGATTGGGGTTCGTCATCGGGGAACGCCACAAACCGACTCGGCACGCCCCGAGCGGACGTGAAGACCAGCGATCCAGCGTGTCGTTTTTAGCGTAATAGCACTCTCACCGGATTCAAAATTACAAGATTAAGCTTACCAACACATACCGTTACCGCTCCCGCCCTTCAGCGGTCGAGTGTGTTGTGTCGGCTGCG
>JANLVM010000761.1:0-2118 GCA_031364015.1 Gemmatimonadaceae bacterium | reverse complement strand
CCACAGGACCAGATCTCCAAAGGCCGTGCCCAGTGACCGAGCTCGCGCTCCGAGGATACGCCGTCCTGCAAGCCAACAGTCGCGGTGGTGGGCTTGCAGGCTACGGGTCGGCGTACTCGCTGCCGGTGGTCCGGGTCCGAGACCATTCATACCCCGATGTCATGCGCGGCGTCGGCCGGATGATCGCGCTCGGTGTGGCCGACAGTGCGCGCATCGGCATCACCGGACTCAGTCATGGCGGACTGGCCGTCGCATGGGCCATTGGACAGACCCGACGATTCAAGGCAGCTATCGTCAACGCCGGGAGCTATGACCAGTTGTCCGCTGCCATCATGAACCCGTCCGCCGTGGCTGACTTCGGCACCGAGCCCTGGGAAGATCTCCGCCCGTTCATCGCGCACTCACCCATGACGTACCTCAAGCACGTCGTCACGCCAACCCTGATCCTGCACGGCGAGCTCGATCCCCTGTCGTCGGTCAGCCAGGGCCACAATCTGCACATCGCGTTGCAGCGGATGGGGGGTTCCCACCGAGATGGTGGTCTATCCCGGCGAGGGGCATCCGGTACTCGCCCCGAAGCATCTCGTGGACATCGGCAAGCGGCACGTGATGTGGATGGATCGATATCTTCGGGACCAACGCTGAGGTACGGATGCGAGTCTTCCGAAACGTGGCCAGCGCATTGTCCCTTCTCCTCGGGCTCGCAGTCGCCAGCTGTGGCGTCCAGAGCGAACCCCGCGAGTACGCGCGCTGTGCGCCGGCGTCGCTGGAAGCGCGCGACGCCATCGCCGCGCAGCTGGCACGCCACGGAGCGGGGAAGCGCGCCAAGGACCTCCCGGAGATCATGAGCATAATAGCGGACGATGTTCAGGTTTTCCCCGGGGAAGGCACAGTCATTCGAGGGCGCACCGCGCTTGAGTCGATCTATCGCGGCTTGCTCCTCGAGATTCGGTTTGACTCGCTCACGTACGCGCCGGGTGAAGTGCGCGACTGCGGGGGAGTGCTTGTCGAACTCGGCGAAGCCCGAGGTGGGATCACACAGGCCAAGGCGGCACCGACCCATATCGCCATCCGCTATCTGCATCTCTGGGAGCGTGCCACCGACGGGCGTTGGTTGCTCGCGTTAGCAATGGACCAGCCGCTCACACCGTAAGGTTGTTGCCGGAGGGCGCTTCGGGAACACCAGTGCGCTGACGCCGAATCGCTGCCCGTGTCAACGATGCCGGTGGGAAATGCAGGCTCTCCAGCAGTTGGTCAAAGCGTGGATCGGCGCGCATCGGATCGTACCACACGAAACTGGGCATGCAGACGACAAACGGGTCACGCAGGCGAATACCCCGCTCCAGCCAATGAAATGCCTGGTCAACGTCTCCGAGCGCGCAGTACCCCAGTGTGACCCACGACGGCAGCATCTTCCCTTGCTCCGCCAGTTGAACCATCCGATCCACCAGCTCGCACGCGTCACTCAGGCGTCCGCTGCGGGCGCTGCAACACGCCAGTCCCGCCAGTCTGAACGGGTCGTCCGGTTCTCTCACACGCTCGAAGGTCGCGAGTGCATCACCGGCCGAACCCATCTCGAGCAGCGCCATGCCTTTCGACGCGTACGCGAGCACGTACTCGGGCGCGAGCTCCAGGGCGCCGTCACTTGCCTTGACACTGTCGGCATACCGCTCCCCGACGAGCAGCGCCCAACCGTACGACTGGTGGGCGTTCACCCATAGCGGATCGAGCTCAAGCGTGAGTTGGCTTTGGGCGATTGCTTCGTCGGTGCGGCCGAGATTCGCCAGAAACACGGAATAGTAGTTGTGCGCGGCCGCCGAGTTGGGATTCAGTTTGATGGCGCGCCGAAATCCCCGATCGGCCTCGTCCCATTGCCAGTCAAACCAGAACTGGATGTAGGCAAGCGTGGCATGCGCATCGGCGAGCGCAAAGCAGCTCGCCCCGTTGCCCAAATCGCAGGCTTTCTCGTAAATTTCAGCCGCAAACGAGGGATCTCGTGTCACGCCCGACCCATTGGCGTACATCATCGCGAGGTTGTAACAACCGCTGCTGTTGTTCTTGTCGCAGGCTTCTTTGAAGTAAAAACTCGCGCGCTCCCAGTCCTGGGCGACCTCGCGC
>JANLVM010000705.1:0-2600 GCA_031364015.1 Gemmatimonadaceae bacterium | reverse complement strand
CCATACTTGCCGTCCCTGCCGCGCCCGTGCCGAGCGAATGGAACTACCTGATCAACCCGGCGCATCCGGCGTGCAGCGGTGTTGTCGTTGTGAGGGAAGCACCATTTCACTTTGATCCCCGCTTGGTGAGCTGAGCGCTGCTGAACGCCCCGAACAACCTGTGTGTCGGGGCGTTCTTCGGAGAGCCATGCCGCGTTCAGCGTGTCATGGTAAAGCCGATGCCATAGATCGTTGGCGCCTCCTCGAGGAAGATCTTGCGCGCACTGGCTGTGACCAGCCACGCCGACTTCTGTCCACCAAGGGACAGGCCGCCGGCAAGCATGGCGCGTGAGCCGGTCTCCGATTCGCCGCCGCCACTGAACCGCGCACCGCCGTAACCGGGAGAAAGGAATGGCACGAGGCGCACGCTCGATCCCGCATTGATGCTGGCCGAGACCGGCACGCTCAGTCCGATCGAGAATGCATTGCCGCTGCCTTCACTTGGCACTCCGTAGCCCAAGGCAGGATTGGCAGCGACGAGATATGTGGTCCGGCCCTTGATTGAGTGCGCGAGGTCCACCCGCATGTCGAGGCCGGCCATGAAGACGTCACACTCACCGCAGTCTTTCTTCTTGATGGTTCCAAGCTCGAGGACTGTGCGCGTCCGGCCGCGATTGAGGACAGCGCCGAGCCCGATGTTCCTCGTATTATCGTCGAATTCGCTGAACTGCCATTGCGAGGTGCGCACCTGTAGGCCGAACGAGCGGTTGCCTGATGCCGGCCGCCCTGTGATGACCGGAGCGAACGCTCCGACCGGGGTGGTAACGAGGCCCGCCCATCCGACAACGGCACTCTCCGACTGCGCGTGTATCACGACGGGCGTACAGGTGATTGTGGCGATGGCCAAGACGCTACGGCTGATGCTGGACATGGTTCCCCCGCGTAAATGGTGGTCTGCCCGGGATTGCTCCACCGTGGGCCGGCGTCCGGGTAAGCCAACGCTAGCGGATGTCGATGCGGGTTTCTGTACGTCGCGCGACCGAGATGGCGACCAGGATGACGTACACTCGGTGCTGCAACTACGCACCGCGTGACGTATCCTTCCTCAGGCCGGAAGCGCGGCCATGAGTGGGAACATGTCACTCATCCGGCGCCTGAACGATACGCCCCCATCAACGGAGTCCCACATGCGCATGTCGTGGCCCGCGCTGTTGCTCGTGACTTCGGCGCTCGCGATCACTCCCTGCGAGGCGCAGATGTATCCGTTCAGCCAGCGCGGCAGCATCACGCAATCCGTCGCGTTCACAACCATCACCATCGAGTACGGAAGACCTACTGCGCGCGGTCGCACGCTGTTTGGCGCGCTGGTTCCGTGGGACAGCGTGTGGCACCCCGGTGCAGACATGGCGACCGAGATGGTGATCTCGCGCGATGTGCAAATCGAGGGCCGCGACGTGAAGGCCGGCACGTACACGACATGGCTCATTCCGCGCGCAACGGGCACCTGGACGTTCATCCTCAGTCGCTCGACCGGTATCTCGCATACGCCGTACCCCGGCCCGGGTCGCGACGCGGTGCGCATCGACGTGAAGGCCGACAGCAGTGCGCACCTGGAAACGCTGACCTATCACTTTCCGGTTGTACTTCGCGAGGACGCCACGCTGCGCCTGCAGTGGGGAGTGAGCGGCATTTCGCTGCGCCTCAAGGCACCACACCGACCGTCCGAGGACATGTAGCCTGGGCATCGGCACCGGCATGCGGGGGAAGGACGTCCAGAAGGTCCTGATGGTCGCGCGAGACATGAAGGTGACCATCCAACGTCGGCGATCAGGTCGGGTGACGCCGCCGCCGAGCCGATGTATGACGAGCTGGTGGAGATGATGTACACGCACAGTCGCCGAGGCACGTTCCGATAACGAATAGGCGCGGAAGGGGGTGCAGATTCGGCCCGGACTGGTCGATATTTCACTGCTGTACCTTTCCCGACCACCCCCCTTTCTCCCGACCTTACCAATTATGTGGAACGAGCTCTGCGAGGATTCGCACGATGCCCATTCGATGCGCGTCATCCACCGCACGGTCATGATCATCGCCTTGTGCTTCCTTTCATTCGGCGGTTACGCCGTTGCCACACGTCTTGGCGCCAGCGTGCCCCCGTCTTCTGTGTCGTATGGAACTGAAAAGGCGACCAGGGACGCGGTTGTTTTCGGCGACTGATTGAGCGCGTGAGGGCTGAGCAACAGCGTTTCGAGCGCTGAGCAACAGCAGTGTTGAGCAGAGAGGGGCGAGCAGTGAGCGTAGAGTCATTCTACCCTCACCGCTCGCCCCTCAACGCTCAACTTGCCTCAACCGCTCAGAGCGGTTCCGCTACACCGGAACGGCAACCTCGCGCGTCAGATACGCCAACACGTCAGCCGCACCATATCCTGTCCGCCCATCGAGGAATCGTGACAAGTTCACCACGTCGTCACCACTCGTGATGATTGACGGTTCGGGAAAGCGCGTGTGCGGATCGAACGTGAGCAGGGCCGTTTCGCCGGAACGCTGCCCAATCACATCCAGCTTGATCGAGGCGGTTTCATGGTCGGCGAGGGCGTCGAGCGCTCCCGGAATCTCGCGTG
>JANLVM010000668.1:0-3039 GCA_031364015.1 Gemmatimonadaceae bacterium | reverse complement strand
AACGCGAGTCCGAAGGAGATCGGGATGAACTGCGCTTTCGAGTATCCAAACACACCGGCGTTATAGGACGCCGTGCCCAAGCGTGCTTCCACGAATCCTTCGGTGCGACCCAAGCGGAAACGAAACCCGGCACCGGCGTTTATCGTCAGCTTGGTTTGGTTTTCGCTGGCCGCGTCGAGATTGAGCACACCGACGCCTCCCAACACGTAGAGTCCAGCCATGAGAGGCACTTCAATGTTGCCGATGGCCCCCAGGAACTGCGTGGTCTGACTGGAGTCGGAGCCAGCGTTGGTATTGGGGAGCAAGTTGCTCACGTCACTGAACTTCTGTTTGAGCCGTGTCAGCGTCAGCTCCGGTCGTAGCGTGAGCGGAAAGCCCGGGAGGTTCAGCAGCACCGACGCGTCCGCATGCAGCCCGGTATCGTGAAAGTCCTTCAGGTCGCCTTTAGGAAGGGTGAGCCCACCGCTCACCACCACTCGAATCGGTCGCGCAGAGCCCGTTCGCTGCGCGAGTGCGGTGCCTCCGCTGGCGACCGTGAGGGCCAGTGACGTGGCGAGGCAAACAAGTGCGGTGGGCCGTCGCATAGGGGGTCCTTGCAAGGGGAGAACTACTCGCCGACGATGCGTCTCGGGGTCGAATGCGTGCGTTAGCGGCTGCTTGACGGTGCCGGGGAAATCGCCGACGGCGCCGTCGGGGTTCGGACCCCGTCTTGCGCCAAGGCGTCGCGAACCATCCACACCGTGATCGCTGCCAGCACTAAGGGAATGGTGGCGAGCATCACGACCGATATGGGTGAAAGCGATGGTCTACGTGGAGTGTGCAAACAGGCCCCGTCGCATGGGTGATTCGAGTACGGCTACCGACAGTACAACATAAGACAATCGCGGCGACAAGATATGTTTCATTGGTTCTTGCTGCCACAGTCGAGTCCGGCTTGTGCAATCCCAGTCGGGAACACACAACCGCCGGATACGACTGCTCGACAAGGCACATGCGCCTGACCGCTTACGCGGCCGCGAGTACGCGCCGATTCACGAGTGGCATGACTTGCTCCGCGATACGCTCCATTTCTTCGAGTTGCGGACTGCACTGCAGCAGCAGCAGTCCCACGCCGGCAGCCTCGAACTCGCGCACGCGATCGGCCACCTGTTCCGGCGTGCCTACCAAACCGGCGCGCAAGCCGCGATTGGAAACGGAATAATCCTGCAGTGACAGGTGCTGGTCGAGCTGGGTATTCGCGATCCAGTCCTGATAGTTGTGAAAGCCGGGCGATCCGTCGGACACTTCGGTGATGCGCTCGAGCTCGCGTTGCGCCTCACGTTCCGTGTCGCGCACAATCGCGTATGCCGCCATGCCATACTGCATGGGCGCTCGCCCGAGCTGTTCGCGGCGTGCACGCAGGTCGGCGATTTTTGGCGCGATGCGATCCGGCGGATCGCCATGCATCACGTACGCGTCGCACGAGCGCGCGATGAGTGTTTTCGCCGCTTCCGATTCGCCGCCAGCATAAATCGTCGGATGTGGACGACTGCGCCCAGACAGCGGCTTGGGCTCGAGCACCAGATCATCGACCTGGTAATATTTGCCATGATACGTGAGCGATGGTGTGTGCCACGCGCCGTGCAGCACGTCCAACCACTCCGCCGTGCGTGCGTACCGGTCATCGTGCTCATCGAACTGGCTGCCGTACCGCCTGGCTTCATCCTTCCACCACGACGACACGACGTTGAGCGACAGTCGGCCATTGCTGATGCGATCAATGTTCGCCGCCTGCTTCGCGAGCGTCGCCGGATGGTGGTAGGTGGGCCGCACGGCCACCATGAGCTCCAACCGTGAGGTAACGGCGGCCAGTGCTGCGGCCGTGCTCCACGCGTCGAGCGCGGGCGCCTGTATGCCCTTGATGTCGTTCAGGAACAGCTCGGCGATCAGCGTGAGGTCGTATCCGAGCTCTTCACTCCGTCGGGCGAGTCGCTGCACGTACGGCCAGGACGCCTCCATCCCCTCATCGGGAACGTTACGCAGCCAGCCGCCGAATACGGGAAGCCAGTATCCGAATCGCATCAGGCTACCCCCGCTGCGCGTGGGTCGATCGCCTGTTCACCAAACGCGGTGATGCGCGCCTCGGCGAGGGGTGCTCCCGCGACGCGCGCTTCGAGATAGTCCACGAGTCGTTCGAACGGATCGAATCCGATCACGTTGACGGCGTCGGCCACGAAATTGGACAGCGCATTCACGTCGTAGAAGTAGTGCGCGCCGTCGCGATCGTCGACGAGATACTCGATGCCACCCACGTCAATCCCGGCGGCCTGCGAGATACGCTCCACCTGCGCGATGATCTCCGCCGGCGGTGTGGTGCCCTCGACGCGCATACCGGTCTTCGGGGCATCGATCGCACACGCACCACGCACCAGCTCCACGCCGCTCGTCGTCTGGCAGGCATCGGCTGGGCACAAGTCGAACGAACCAACGGGTGGGAAAACATTGATCGCGTAGAGATACTTGCCACCGAGGGTTTCGACGCGCGTGATGTGTCCGCCGCGCAGGGGCGCGGACTCCTGCACCAACGCCGTGCTGTCCACGCCGAGGTCGAGCGCGTTGTTCGCCACCGCCGCCGCGAGGGCTGCCGGCGTGTCGTATCGCGTGATGCCCGCGCCGCTTCCGCCGATGTTCGCCTTGACAAGTACGGGATAGCGCAGATCCTGCGCGGCGCTTACCGCTTGCGTCGGGTGATTGATCACGCGTGTGCGCGGAAACGGCAATCCGAGACTTTGCAGCAGATCGGCCTGCGTGGCCTTGGAGAGTTCGAGTGCGTAGGCCGCAGCGCCATTCACGACCGGCACACCGAGGCGTTCGAGATGACGCAGCCAGTGCAGTGTGTAGAACGTGGTCTGTGCGTGGCCGCGCAAATATGCCGACGGACTTGCGCGGTTGAATACGAGCGACCAGGGCGCAGCGTCCGATGAGGGGTCGAAGGAGTGCGACGCGGCATCGAGCCGTTCGAACGGAATGCCTCGTCGTTCGAGCGCCGCGAAGAGTGGG
>JANLVM010000667.1:0-1741 GCA_031364015.1 Gemmatimonadaceae bacterium | reverse complement strand
CAACCAGGGGGACCAGTCGTGGAATTGGGGCAACAAGCAGTTCCGTGGCCAGAACGCGCCCTATGGTGCGCTGGTGACCTACTGGCTCGGGTCCAAGTTGGCCAGCGATTCATTGGTGAAGCTGGAGGTCGTGCAGAACGGTACCGTGATCCGCCGGATAAAAAAGCCGTCGTTCGACGCCGGGTTCAATCGTGTGACCTGGGACCTGCGGATGGATCCGCCCAGGGTATTGAGCGACATGCCCGCCGACACCACCGACGCGAGCGACTGGCGCGGACGCCCCATGGGGCCGCAGGTGCTCCCCGGCCAGTATGCGCTGCGTCTCACCATTGGCAGCGACACGCAGGAACAGCCGCTCACCGTGCGCATCGATCCGTCATCGGGACAAACGGAGGCCGATCTGCGGCTTCAGTTCGAGCAAGCCACTCGTCTCAATCAGCTCATCGCCTCGCTCATCGACACCGAGCGAAACCTGACCGCGTTCAAGGGACAGTTGGACGAACGCCGCGCCTCGGGACGCGAAATGCGCGGCGACGCATCGAAAGAGCTGGCGATGGCCGTGGGAGAAGAGATCCTCAAGCTGGATAGCGTGCGGTTGCAGCTGACGCGCCCGAAGTCCGACATCGTCCCCTTCTACTCCGAGGGCCCGCGCCCCCTTGAGCGCGCCATGAGCCTCATGCAATCCATCGACAACGGCCTCACCCCCGTGGTGGCCGCGCAACGCGAGTATATGGGCGACGTGCGCCGCGACGCACAAACGGTGATCGACATGGTGGAACGCCAGGTCAATGCCACCGTGCAGCGAATAAACCCGTTACTGCAGTCGTTAGGGCTTCCCACGCTGGCAGCACCGCCAAAGAAAGGCGCGATCTCGTGATGCTGGGAAGACGAGCACTGCCGATTCGTGGGCGCCCACTTCCTTCCTCCGGTTATCCCCTCATGCGATGCATTCCGCTGGTGCTGGCCTTCGTGCCGCTGTCGCTGTTCGCGCAGGCACAACCCGTTCCGCAGACCACCGCCAAACCGGGCTGGAAGTGGACCATGGATTCGGTGCGCACGGTGGTGAACGCGGTGCGCGCGGGGCGCGACCTGTTGCCGCCGTCGTGGCCAGGCGGCGCGCGTGTGGCCGTCTTGCTCTCGTTCGATGTAGACAACGAGACGGTCGCGTTACGGTTTGGCGAGCCAACCCCCGCGTCCCTGTCGCAGGGGCAGTACGGTGCGCGCCAGGGGCTGCCGCGCATCGTCCGACTGCTCGACACCCACAAGATCCCGGCGTCGTTCTTCATTCCGTCGGTCAGTTTGGCGTTGACGCCGGACATGGCCGCTACGATCAAGAAGAGCGGTCGGCACGAATTCGGTGTGCATGGTTGGATCCATGAACTCAACACCACACTCCCCGATTCCGCAGAGCGTGCTTTGCTCACCAAAGCCGTGGCCGAGCTGACACAGCTCACCGGTGTGAAACCCACGGGCTACCGCGCGCCGAGTTGGAACTTCAGTCCCAACACGCTCACCATTCTGCGTGATATGGGCTTCCGGTATGAGAGTTCGCTCATGGCCGATGATCGCCCGTACGAGTTGCTTCAGAACGGCACGCCGACGGGAATGATCGAACTCCCCGTGGAGTGGATCCTCGACGATGCGCCACTGTTCGACCCGCGCGGTCAGAGCTACATGAACCCTCGCGACGTCGCACGTGTGTGGATGGACGAGTTCGATAAGGCGTACGAGGAACGGGGCA
>JANLVM010000664.1:0-5420 GCA_031364015.1 Gemmatimonadaceae bacterium | reverse complement strand
TAGCCATCGATCAGAAAGAGACGAGGCGCCGAAGGTTTTGCGACGTCGGTCACGGTTGAAGCGAGAGTTTGCGGCGAATCGCGTTCTCTAACTCGGCGCGTGCCGACGCTCCGAGACGCCACCGGCCAAACCCCGTCTGATCAAGAAACACCAGCGTCAGTCGAATCGCGCGATATTCCCACACCTGCTGTCGCACCCGAGCGCTCGGGTCTTGCAGCGCCGAGTCGTACACGTTGTCGGGATCGCCAAGCCCCACGAACGCGGTGCCGCGATCCGTTTGCCAACCGATGGGCCCATCTTCACGGAAGCGCTGATTGGCGGCGCGGATTCGTGCGAAATAGTCGCGTAGTCCTTCGTGCTCCGGCGTCCCGGGGACCGGGTCGGTATCCTTGAGGAATTTGGCCCATGCTTCGGCGCGTTGTACGGGCGTCGCGTCGCGCATCGGCTTGATGCGATTAGCGGGCGCGAAATAGCGCAGGTAGTTGAGCATTTCATCGAAGCCGGCGATCGGAAGATCGTCGCCCAGACTCACCAGCAATCGCGTGCGGGCCGTGTCCGTGCGACCCGGTGCCGTGACCACGAGGTTCGAGATTCCGACCCCGAGCCTGGTAACGGGGACGGCAATCGTGGCGCTTCGGACCGCCATTCGCTCGGTGAGTGCAATGGTGCTGGACCATAGCTCTTGCTCACCCTCGCCCACCACGCGGACGTTCACTGCCGCTGGCGCCTGTGGTCCAACGGCTTCCAGATACACGGCGAGCAGCGAGTCGGCGCCAAAGGTGACGGTACTGCGTGGCCTGACCAGCAGACGTGGCAGCGAGTCGACCGACGTTCTCGGTATCGCTTCGTACACGGCAATAGGTGTGGCAATCGCACCTGCGGCCAAGCGTGGTACTTCCAGCGACACTTCCTCGGAGGCGTTCCGGAGCCCTGATTCGTCTTTGAGTGCGATGGCCAGCGAGTAGCGCCCCGGCGCCAGCCGCAGATACTGCTGCCAAATAATGCTTTCGTCGGTGCGCGACGTTTCGCGAAAGGTGGGCACCCGCACCGTTTCCCTGGCGTCTACTTGCGCCACCACCGTCGGCCCGCGACGTGCCTCGACATGCACCGAATATTCGGCAGCATACCGATCGCCCTCGCGGGTGAACGCGAGGGAACGTGAGGGGAGCGACAGGGCCAGCAGCACCAACGTGGTGTCTGGAGATGGCGCGGTCAGAAACGAGGCCGATGCGACGAAGGCAAGCGTTCCCGACCCCGCGATGAGTCCCATGGACCGATACAGGCGCTGCATCTCACCCGCACCGGTCAGACCGGCACCTTGGGCGCCAGGAAGCCCCCCGGGGCGAAGCGGACCGCTCGGGGCGGGTTCCCCGACGGTGCTGTTTTTGACGCAGGCGGCGAAAATGATCGCCATGCTCGCGCCAGCCAGGCTGGAGCGAAGGCCCGCGCCGGTCAGCCGACCCGCCAAAGTGGTCTTGCCAGCGGCTCGTCGCGACCGGCGGTGCCAATTCGGCAAAAGAAATGTCCTGGGTGATGATTTGCTGTCTTGCACGTGGCTGCTTTCCTGCGTTAGGTTCGCCTCGTGGCAATCGAGACGCTAGTCGGAACGACGCTGGCCGGATATACGATACGCGGAAAGGTCGGCGAAGGTGGCACTTCGACGGTCTTTCGTGCGGATCATACCAAACACGGTACCGTCGCCCTCAAGGTGCTGCGCGAAAAGCTGCAGCAAGATAAAACCGCAGTCGCGCGTTTTTTGCGCGAGGCGCAGTTCGGTGCACGGGTAGAACACCCCAACATCATCCGCACCCTGGACTATGGGCAGGAAGACGGGCGGTACTATCTGGCGATCGAATGGGCCTCCGGGGAGATCCTCGACAAGCACTCCGACAAGTCGGGACCGTTGCCGTGCCGAGAGGTTGGGGAAATCATGGCGCAAATCTGTAGCGCCGTTCAGGCCGCTCACGATGTGAACATTGTTCATCGGGATCTCAAACCCGAGAACGTGATGTACGATCCAGCCACATTGGTGGTGAAGCTGCTCGATTTCGGCATCGCGGCCGACACCGAAGCGGCCCCAGATCAGCGTCTCACTCGCGCCGGCTTCTTCGTCGGGACTTTGATGTACGTGGCGCCAGAGGCCCTCTCGGGCGAACTGGTGGGTCCGGCGGCCGACCAATACTCGCTGGCGACGATAGCGTACTACCTGCTGTCTGGCCTCCTGCCCTATACCGGCAAGTCCCCGCGGGAGCTGTTTTCACAGCTCCTGACGCAGCCGCCCGTGGCCCTCAGCAAAGCCAAACCCTCCCTCACCTTCCCGGCCTCTATCGAGGCCGTCGTGATGAAGGCGCTGTCCAAGGCGCCCGGAGATCGGTATCCGTCGGTTAAAGCCTACTCCGACGCCTTCTCAGCGGCCGCGCAGGATTGCGACAAGGGGGGGAATGCCACCCCCGCCGAAGAACCGAAGGCCGGCCTCATGGGAAAGATGCGCGGACTGTTTGGCCGCAGCTGATGTTCACGTGGTGGTTAACGCCACCGAGATGCACGGGTCCGATACGAACCGGGGGTCTCGGGCGTCGTAAGACAGCATGCAGACGCCCAATCCCGCAGTCCTCGATTCGAGTGTGCTCCCCCTCCTCGATGAGGAGCGCGCCAAAGACCTCGCCACGTTCCGCGTTGCCGGCCGACGGCGCTTCTGGAGTACGATCTTCATCGCCGGCGTCCTCATCGCTGGCCTTCGCCTCGGCCTGGCTCAGGTGGCGATTCCGATCGTCATCGCGACCTTCTGCGCGGCGATTGGGCTGAACTGGATATTGTCGGCGATCGGCGTTCGCCAGCAGTGGTATCGCTGGTGGCTTCGCTACGTATTTGCCGTCTTTGACACACTGCTGATCAGTAGCGTGGTGTTCCTGTTCGGCTCGCCCGTGCTGGTGCTGACCTACATTCTGGCGATCGTTCCGTATTCGTTCGATCGTGGACCGTCACTGGGTTACGTGACCACCGGTGCGTCGGTGGCTGGCTTCCTCGCGGCCAGCTACGGGTACGCGATCATGCGACCGACCGACGCCGCAGCGTGGCCGCAAGTGCTGCTCGCGGCGGTCTTGCTGTTGATAGTGGCGCAGCAGGTCATCCAGATGCCGTCGCGATTGATTCGGCGCATTCGACGCACGCGCGAATGCATGGCAAAAGTGGAACGCGGCGAACTCGGCGCGCGCGCCGAGGCACGACATGCCGACGAATTGGGATTTCTCGAGCGCAGCTTTAATCGGATGCTGGACGAGCTCACGCTGCTTATTGAGACCGTGCAGCACGAAGCGGAGGAACTGGCCGCAGTGGCGATCCAGGTGCATGGGGCCGCGAGTGTGCTGCAGCGTCGCGCTGGTGATGTGGCGACGGGCGCGCAATCACTCAGTGAAGGTCTGCTCGAGCAGCGGGATCTGGCGGCCACTGGTTTGCGCGCGGGTCAACAAGCGCTCGCCACCGCCGAGTCCACACGCGGTACCGCAGAACGAACCGCCAGCGATGCGAATCACGTCGACGCGATCGCGTCCCGGAGTCGTGAAGCGATCGAACGCGCGGCGCAAACACTGGTGCGGGTAAGCGAGGATGTCGGTGCGTCGGCCGAACGGGTGCATCGTCTGGCGCCCGCCTCCGAACGCGTGGGCGACTTCGTTGCCACGGTCTCGCGCATCGCACGGCAGACCAACTTGCTGGCATTGAACGCCGCCATTGAAGCCTCGCGCGCCGGCGATCAAGGACTTGGTTTTGCCGTGGTCGCGGATGAGATCCGGAAACTCGCGGGTGAAAGTGCGCAAGCGGCCAAGGTCATCGCCAACACAGTGCAACGCGTTCGCGATGACATTGGTGAAGCGGTGCAGTCGATGGAACACACGGCGCGGGAAGTGACCGATGCCGGTTCCATTGCGCGCGAGGCGACGAGCGCCCTGTCGGCCATGGTGGCCGGTATCGCGCGCATCGCCGAACAAAGTGATGCCGTCGCGGCGCTGGCGCAGACGCAAACGTCTCTGGCGGCCGGTGCCGTGACCGCATTCGATACGCTGGACGGGTCGGCACAACGCGCCTCCGGCAGCGCGCGCAGCGCCGCCGAGGCCTCGGTGGCTCAGCGGGCGAGTATCGACGAGTTGTCGCGCAGCGCCGGCCAGCTCTCGCAGGCGGCCGCTCGCATGCGGGTTGTCGCCCTGCGACACACGTCGGAGTTTGCCGTCGCGGCGCCAACGGCGTTGGGGGAGCCGAGCTCGGCGCGCGGTGCCACCGCGAGCAGCACCACGCGCACCACGCCACCACTTGGGACGCGCGTGGTCAGTGAGCCTCGCGCAACACGCTCCAGGGCGGCGTAACACCGAACGGTTCGAAGCGGAGGAGTATGTCGCGGTAGGGCCGTATCAACTGGTCCCGCATGGCTTCCAGCATGCCGTCCCCGTCGTATCGACGGCGAAATTGCATGGGGGTGCACCCCATCAGCAGGGACACATGTCGTGAAAAGCTTTGCGCCGACGAATACTCGAGGTGATTGGCGACGTGTGTGATACTCAGGCCGGGGTTCTCGAAGAGCCGAGCGGCGCGCACCAGTCGTGCCATCGCGAGATAGCGCTTGGGCGCCGGGAGTTTTTCACGAAAGAAGCGGCTCATGAGTGTGCTGGGCACCACGCCGTTCGCGCGGGCGATCTGCTGAACGGTTGAAATGTGCGCGGGCGCCTGGAACAGCGCCTCGAAGAATCGAAGGCAGTCGGCCGGTGCACCATCCAGATCTTCTCGAATGCGGGCCAAGGCTCGGCGTTCGACGAGGTCTCCTTGCTCACTGGTCACCAGCTCACGTAGTTCGCGCCAGCCTTTGGGATCGCGCGCGTCGACAAGGGAGCGCACGCCTTGCTGCCCAAGGGCCAAGAGTGATTGCGTGGTGCCGGGCTCGGTGGTGGTGAGCAGCGCGACGGCCGGAACTCGCGGGAATTCGCGAACAAGCCGAGCCACTTGGGTCGCGTGCTGTGTCTGATAGCGCGACACCGAGACCAGCACCGCGGACACGGCGCGCGTGCGGAGGTCGACCATGAGGTCTTCAAGCGACTCGCGATGCAGGGCCACGTAGCATCCGTGTCCGGCGGCGTCGACGCGCTGGCGTTCGGTCGGGGTCACGAACGTCGCGATGGCGCCGCCCGCGTGAACCTCGGTCGTCCTGGCGCGGGCAGGAAGGCGATAGCGAATCATCTCAGCAG
Source organism: Gemmatimonadaceae bacterium (assembly GCA_031364015.1). Lineage (GTDB taxonomy): Bacteria > Gemmatimonadota > Gemmatimonadetes > Gemmatimonadales > Gemmatimonadaceae > Gemmatimonas. Next base: position 189 of record JANLVM010000664.1, on the reverse strand, counting down.
TCATGGTGTCCCTCGCGTGTTCCGTGATCAACCTCGGGCGGTGGTGGTGATACGGCGCGAGGTCAGCGTCTGGCGAGGATAGGAGCCCGTGTCATCCTCTCGTCATCGGCGCGCGGAATTTTTTTGAATACAAGACACAAAGCCGACTTATTGGAGCGATCGCAACTCCTTTAATGTTTTTTCTATCGG
>JANLVM010000643.1:0-4729 GCA_031364015.1 Gemmatimonadaceae bacterium | reverse complement strand
TCCCAGCAGGCGGCCGTCGGACGACAGCTCGAGTACCGCAAACGCGCCGACGCGCTGTCGATCGATGTTCCCCTCACGCACTAACGTCTCTCGGTCAAACGCAATCGTAGCCGCCGTCGCGCTGGCCACCAGCCGCCCCAGTGCTTCTCGCGGATACACATTGTCCGCATTGAGCACCAAAAACGCGTCGTCACCGACCACGTCGGCTGCGGCTACCACGGCATTCGCCGTGCCGAGTGGTTGTTCCTGAATGGCGTACGTCACCTGCACGCGTCGCGGCGCGTCATCGCGCGCAAAGTACTCCCGCACCGCGCCGTGCTCAGGACCGACAACCAGCACGGCGTGCGTGATGCCAACATCCGCCAGATCCGAAAGCACATAGTCGAGGAATGGTCTGGGTGCGGCAGTGGTCGACACTCCCGTGATCGGGATCATGCCTTTGACGCCACGGTCGGCTGCGGCGGCCTGCGACTCGTCAAGCTGGGTAGCACTATCCGCGCGACGCATGCGCGTCCCGAGCCCACGGGCCAGGATCGCGGCCGTCGTGATCACTTCGTTGCAGGTCCCTGCGGCGCATCCGCCTTCGCCCAGGCGCCGCGCGTGAAATCAGGAAACTTGATCGGCGCGCTGCCTTTCCGAAGCGACGCTTCGCTGAGCGGGAACGGGACACTCCACGCCGCCGCATCGTACACGTCGAAGTCGGGCACCAGTCCTTCACGCATGCACTGCACCAGGCGATACGCCATGATGAAGTCCATACCGCCGTGTCCGCCGTTCTGGCGCGCCAATTCACCGACCGCCGTCCAAAGCGGGTGCTCATACTTTTTGGCCAAGTCCGCCAGCGGTGTCCATCGCTCACCGCCCTGTGTGCCGTCGATGTACAGGCGCGGCGGATAGTCGTTGAAGATGGCCTTGGAGCCCTGCAGGTTGTTCAAGCGGGAGTACGGGCGCGCGTTCACCACGTCATGTTGCAACAGGATCGTGCGCCCTTTGGCCGTCTTGATGAGCGACGAGTTCATGTCGCCGGCCACGTAGCGCTCCTGCCACTTGGGACTGTCTTTCGGCACCTTCTGCTCGCGCCATTCCGTGAGTCCGGCCTCACCCGATGCCATCGAAACCATATACTCGAAGCGATCACCCCGGTGGATGCCCATATACTGTGCGACCGGGCCGAGTCCGTGCGTCGGATAGAAGTTTGCGTTGCGCTTGGTGTGCGGAAGTCGACGCCAGAGCCCCTCGTCGCGGTCTTCAAAGAGTATGGCGCGCAAGTCGTGCAGGTACGCCGCTTCGCCATGCAGTAGTGTGCCAAAGACGCCCTCGCGCACCATACGCAATACGCTCAGTTCACTATTGCCATAGCAGCAATTCTCCATCATCAGGCAATGACGGCGTGTTTTCTCAGAGGTCTCAACCAGCTCCCAGCAGTCGTCGACGCTGGTGGCGATAGGTACTTCACTGGCGGCATGCTTGCCCGCTCGCATCGCGGCGAGCGCGACCGGTGTATGCCACGGCCACGGCGTCGCGGTATACACGAGGTCAATGTCATTGCGCTGCATGAGCCGTTCGAAATCGCGCTCGCCGTTGAAGAACATCGCGGGCTCAGGTTGACCGGCTTTGGTCACCATCGCCGCAGCGCGGCGCACCTTGTCCTCCACCACATCGCTGAGCGCAGTAATCGTGACGCCTTCAATTGCCAACAGCTCGCCCAGCACCGAGCGACCACGCAGGCCGGTCCCGACAATCGCGATGCGCACCATGTCGTGTTTCGCAAAGGGCACGCCGAGCATAAGGTCGGCGGACGGCCGTCCGGGGGGCCCTAAGTCCACGCGCCAATCGTCGGTGGAGGCGAGTAAACGGGCGGGGGTCCCGGTGAGTGCGGTTGCCGCGAGCGCGGCAGCCGTGCCGGTGAGCAATTCGCGACGTGAGATGCGGTCGGCCATGGCGATCAGAGTCCTGTGGTGCCGCGGATCTGCGAATTGTCGCCCACGTTCAGCGCGCCGCGCACACCATGCACCGTCACGTGATCGCCCAGGAACGAGTCGTGCAGTTGCGCATCGACGATGGTCGTGTGATCGCCGATGACGGCGTCGCGCACGGTCGCGTTACGCACTGTACTGCCGGTACCGATTGACACGTTTGGGCCAACCGTCGCGTGCTCAATCGTGACACCGTCTTCGATATACACCGGCTCAACAATTATCGCGCCATCGCCAAGCGACGACGGTCGACGCGCGCGACCCTTTTGCAGCATCACGCGGTTGGTATCCAGCAGCGTTTCCAACTGACCGGCGTCGTACCATCCTTGCACGTCGACGACTTTGATCTTCGCGCCGTGGTCAATCATGTACTGAAAGGCATCGGTGAGATACCACTCGCCCTTGTGTGGAGCCGATTTCAGGACGTGCTCGATGCCTTCGAACAGGAGCTGCCAGTTGCGGATGTAGTACAGACCGATGTTGGCGCGTTTGGAGATGGGCGTGGTCGGCTTCTCGACAATCCTGGTCATGTGGCCATCGGCATCAGTGACCACGACGCCGAAGCGCTGGTAGTCGTCGACTTCCTTGGTCCAGATGATACCATCGGCGTCCGTCGTCTTGATGATCTCCAGATCGGCGTCAAATATTGTGTCGACGAAGATGATCAGCACCGGCTGGTCGACGTACGGCTTGGCGAGTGCCACGGCACCGGCGGTTCCGTCCTGCACCTGCTGCTCGATGAAGACACTGGGGATGTCGTACGTCGCCCGCGCGTACGACTCCACTTTTTCTTTGAGGTGGCCCGTGATGTAGACCACCTGCTCGATGTTGCCGAGTTTTTTCACATCGTCCATCACGTAGCTCATGACGGGTCGTCCGGCGACCTTGAGCATGGGCTTCGGTACAATGTGCGTATGCGGTCGCAACCGCGTGCCCTTCCCGGCGAGGGGAATGATGACCTTCATGAGATTCGTAAGTTGGAGAAGACGGAATCGGTAGCCCACAGGCCGGTGTGGAACGCGCGACGGCCACATCTCGCTAAAAATGCAGAGCGGCAGCCGCCGTGGGGAGGGGCGACTGCCGCTTTGGACCTATTCGATAGGGGGACGTGCTCGCGCCCTACGGCGCGCTGGTGCCTTCTCGACCGTACCGATCCTGGATGCGCACCACGTCATCGAGCTCGGGTGTGCTGGCTTCGAGCACATCAATATCGGTAATCGCTTCGATCGCGTGAATGGTACGCGGCGTGATCCGGAACGACTGCCCCGCCGTGAGCCGCTGATCGCGTAGCTCGGTGTCGCCCGGGAGCTGCACCCAGTATTTCATCTCGCCCGTGAGCAGATGGACGGTCTCGTCCTTCTTTTCATGGTACTGGATGGACAGCTTTTCCCCCGCCTTGACGTGCAGGATCTTGCCGACGTATCGATCGGTGTGCGCCCAGATCGTTTCGTGGCCCCACGGCTTGGCGACGTGGCGGACTTCAACGGGACCGCTCATAAACTCCGGTTGGCGTCAAGAGCAGTTGGGGTACTGCTACTGCGGCTCGCGATCTTCCGCTTGAGGAGACCGAGCTTTCGCCGCACCGACCCGTCCATGACGGTGTCGCCAATGCGCACGACGATGCCACCAAGGATCGACGGGTCGATCTCCAGATGCGGCACGACGGTGCGCCCCACGGCCCTGGACAGGTGCGCGGCAATTGCCGCCCGTTCGTCGTCCGGCGTTTCGCGCGCAACGGTGACACGCGCGTGCACGATGCGGTTGGTCGCATCGAGCAGCGTATCGTATTCGTTGGCGATCGCCGGAATAAGCGATTGTCGGCGATTCTGCACGAGGGTCGAGATGAACCGAAGAAACAACGGCGGCACGCGATCGCCCAAGGCGCGCGTCAGCATGCCGCGCTTATGTTCGGCGGGGATGCGCGGCGACTCGAGGAATCGTTGCAGCGTGTGATCTTCACTGATCGCGTCGGCAACATGACGCAGCGTCGTGCCCCACGCGGTCGCGTCGCCCGACTTGGTGGCCAGCGTGAGCAGCGTATCAGCGTAGTTGCGTGCGACGGTTGATCCGGCAGCCGCTGACGCCATCAGCGCACACCCTTCACGCCGTCAAGCGACGACAGAAAACTTTCGACGATCTGACGGTTCCCCGCTGAGTCGAGATTTTTCTCAATGACGCGCGAGGCACCGGCGATGGCGAGATCGACGGCCTCTTTGCGCAGCGATGCAATCGCCGCCACCTTCTCGCTCTCTATCGCGCGTCGCGCCTGCTCGATCATTTCCGATTGCTGTTCCTTGGTCTGCGCGAGCAGATCGGAACGCATCTTCTCCGAAATCGCGCGGCTGCCGGCGATGATACTCTGCGCTTCCGTGCGCGCGGCCTCGAGCTGCGCGCGCTGTTGCGACATCAACTGTTCGGCTTCCGCCCGATCGCGCTTGGCACCGGCGATTGCGTCTTCGAGCGCCTTTTCCCGAGCCTCAACGGCCGCGAAGAGTGGCTTGAAGGCGAACTTGGACAGGACGAACATCAGGATGATGAAGATGATCAGCGTCCAGAACATCACGCCGAAACTCGGCGCGAGCAGGTTCACGGGACCACTGTGCTCGGCCTCCTGTGCGAAGAGCGGCGCAGCGGAGAGCGTCAGTCCCGCAAACAGCGCGGCAGGAGATGTGATGACGAACGGGCAGCACGGCAGAAAAGCGGACATGGTGGGATCGACTGGAGTGTAAAGATGTGGCAGGGCGCCCGGATGG
>JANLVM010000637.1:0-3806 GCA_031364015.1 Gemmatimonadaceae bacterium | reverse complement strand
GGCGGATTCGGCGTCTCAGGCGACTCCTTGCTCTTTCAGGCAACCGCCGTACCGGTGGCGTTGCCCGGCGGCGCGCCCTTCGGCGTGCTGGTGGCCACCCGCGTCATCGACTCGACCATCGCGGCAGACATGCGATCGGCCACCGCCAGCGACGTCGTGTTCTTCGTTCGCGATCGCCAGGCGCACGCGCATCTGGTCGCGGCGACACTGCCCATGACGGACGCGTTAAGAAACGGCATCGCGCAGCTCGTGGCGCCTGCCTCACGCGCGGGCGTCGGGGGGGAGGCTCTGCTGTTGCCGCGAGCGATGCGGTTGGATGACGCCACGTGGATGTCACAGTCCGCTTCTCTGGCAACGGCTGGCGGCGACGTGATCGGCGGCTTTGTGGTGCTGCGGCCGCGCGACGATGCACTCGCCACCTTGTCCGGCGTGCGACGCTCCTTGTTTACGGCCGGCGGGTTCGGGTTTCTGCTGGCGCTGCTCGCGGCCTGGATCGCCGCGCGCAGCGTCACGCAACCCGTGCGGGCGCTGGCCGTCGCGGTGCGCCGAGCCGCCGACGGCAACTACGATGCACCAACGGCGTCGGTGGCCTCTGACAGTGACAGTGCCGGCGATATCGGTTCACTCGCCCGCGCCTTCGATGCGTTGTTGGTGGACTTGCGTGACAAAGATTCGCTGAGCGCCACCACTGCGGCCGCGGTCGCGGTAGACGAATCGCGTCGTGACTCCCAACGGGCTCCGGATACAACGTTGCGTGACTCCCGACGAGCCCCGGATTCGACGTTGCGACACTCTGGAGCCCGCGCGCTGTCCATTGGCGCAGCGACCGCGCGGGGAGCGCCGCACCCCGTGGTGCAACGTGGATACGTGTTGGCCAACCGCTATCGAATCGAAGCAATGATCGGCAGTGGCGGTATGGGCATTGTCTATCGGGCGCGTGATCGTGTGCTCGGTGAGTCGGTGGCCGTTAAGGTACTGCGTCCCGAGATGGTGACAGCCGACAGTGTGGCACGCGAACAGCTGCGTTCCGAGCTCCGTTTGGCTCGTCGGATCACCCATCGGAACGTGGTGCGAACGCACGATATCGGCGAGAGCGATGGCGTGCCATTTTTGACCATGGAGTTTGTCGAGGGCGCGTCGTTGTCCATGGTCATTCGCGTGCGTGGGTCGTTGCCCGTGCCCGCCGTGTTGTCAGTGGCTCGACAACTCATGCGCGCGCTCGTCGCGGCGCACGAACAGGAAATCGTGCATGGTGATATCAAGCCGCAGAACCTGTTAGTCGGTCCGAATGGCGTGCTCAAAGTCACCGACTTTGGTGTCGCGCGGGTTGTGCGGAATGCGCAACGAACCCCCGGCATGCTGAGCCCAACCAGTGGCGGCGTCTCGGGCAGACTTGGCGGCGCGATTGTCGGAACGCCGGAGTACCTCGCGCCTGAACAGTTGATTGGCGGTGCCGCGACCATCGCGACTGATCTGTACGCGGCCGGTATCGTGCTGCATGAATGTCTGGTTGGCGCGACGCCATCTGACGCCGAAACCCCCACGGCGTTTTTGGCCAACAAGTTGGCCGAGACTTCGGCACGCGCGACTCGACCAACAGCGGCGGTCGCGTCGGAGGCTCGCGCGTCACGAGGCGTGTCGGATCGCTTCGAGGAGGTCATCGCGCGGCTGACGCACCCCGATCCCGAGCAACGCCCGGCATCGGCCCACCACGTGCTCGCACAACTTGCCCGTATCGGCTGAGTCGCGTCGGCTGAGTTGCGGCGGCTGAGGTCGCCGGATCGCGCGCGGTCGGGAATAGGCAGGGCGCACGTGCCGTCCACCTGTGCGACTCCCTTCCCGCGAGGACCCGGTGTTGTGTACCATCGCCATGCTCTGCGCCACGATGTCGTGGTTGACAGCGCTGCCAGTGCGCGTCCCTGTCGATACCGTTCCCGCGGCACCAATCGCGGAGGCGATCACGGGGGCGGGCGGGTTCACCGACGTGCGTCCCGTGGCGCTACAGCGGCCAAGCCTCGCGGTCACTGAGGATACGACGCCGCGTCGTCGGGCGGTCATGCTCTCCGACTGGTATGGGCGGCGGCTCACCATACATCGCTACGGGAGTTACGCCATGCTCCCGCTGTTTGCCGGACAGTATCTCCTGGGTCAGCGTCTGCTGTCGCAGAAAGATGGTGTCTTTGACGGCACTCGACGTGTCCCGATCGACGCCAACGTGCGGAGCACGCACCGGACGGTCGCACTGGGCGTGGCCACGCTGTTCACGGTCAATACCACCACCGGACTCTGGAATGCGTGGCAAGCGCGCAACGACGGATCCGCGAGCCGACGCCGCACGCTGCACATGCTGTCGATGCTGAGTGCCGACGCCGGGTTCGTCGTCACGGGACTCATGGCCAGTCGCGCCGTGGAACGCCGGCCATCAGACGCGCGCGCACATCGAAACGTCGCCCTGGCGTCAATCGGGTTGGCAACCGTCGGCGCCACACTGATGTGGTTCTGAATAACATCTCCAACGAGGCCGAGTGATGCGATTTTTCAAGCGCTGTAGTGCAACGACTTTCCTGCTGCTCATTGGTGCGTGCGGGGGGGGCGATGGTGGCACCCAACCAACGGTGACCGCCGCTTCGATTACTGTGTCGGCGGCATCGACCGGCCCCTTGGTATCAGTCACCGAGACGCGTGCGGTGACCGCCGCTGTACGAGATGCGAGTCAGAATCTGATTGGCAATGCCGCCGTGGCCTGGACGACCAGCAACGCGTCGGTGGTGACTGTGGCCGGCACCGGCAGCAGTGCCATCGTGACCGCCACGGGCAACGGTTCGGCGACCATCACGGCCACCAGTGGTTCCGTGCAAGCGACCCTCGCCGTTGATGTCGCGCAGCGCTTTGCGAGTCTGGTGGTCACGTCGCCGTCGACGCTGGCCATCGGCGCGGTGGCATCGCTGTCCGTGACCGCGCGCGATGCGCGCAATAGTCCGATTGCCGGTGTCACAGGGCAGACGTTTGTGACCAGTGATCGTTCGAAAGCGCTCGTCGACGCCGCTGGCGTGGTGACCGCGATTGCGCCCGGGGCGGTCACGGTCTCCGCGTCGTTGACACGCGACGGTGTCACGGCGTCGGCCAACGCCGCTCTGACCGTTGCCGGACCGATTCCAGTCGCGTCTTCGGCGAGCGTCAGTGCGACGTCCGCCAACACCTTCACGCCATCAAGCGTGACCGTGGGTATTGGCGGTAACGTCAACTGGACATTTTCTGGCAACCACAACGTGCTGTTCTCGGGCGCCGGTGCGCCAACGGATATCCAGGTAACGAATAGCGGAACCATCAGTCGGGCATTCGGCACGTTGGGCACGTTCAACTACACCTGCTCACTGCATGCCGGCATGAACGGCGCGGTCACGGTCGCGACCCCCAGCATCTTTGCGCAAATGAACGGCGCCAACGAGCGACCGACCGGCAATGCCAGCACGGCCAACGGTGCCGCAGTGTTCACGCGAAGCGGCGGGACGGTGTCGTATACGGTCACGTATCAGGGCTTGGCCAGTGTGCCCACGGGACTCCATATCCACGCCCCGGCGTCGACGGCCGTCAACGCGGGGGTGGTCGTCGACTTGGTGAACACCCCGCAAACGAACACGAGTGGTGTGCTCACCGGGACGTTTTCGGCGACAAACATTCGCTCCGTTGGCGGCCAACCGGCCATCTCGATGGATTCGCTGTTCATACTGCTTGGGAACGGCAATGCCTACGTAAACGTGCACTCAACCGCCTTCCCCGCTGGCGAAATCCGCGGCCAGACCGGA
>JANLVM010000623.1:0-4796 GCA_031364015.1 Gemmatimonadaceae bacterium | reverse complement strand
CGCTGCCTCAAGCGTGCTTGCGGCCGGCTTTGCGCCGACGTTTCGCTTCGATGCGCCAGAGGGGCTACTCGACCCAGTCCCGATAGCGCCGCACGCCGCCGACTCCGACGAGAAAGTTTTCGCGGCCGCTCGGAAACAGTTCCTCTTTCCGACCAGCGTCACCTATTGCAACACCGGCACACTGGGCGCCTCGCCGCGTGAGGTGATGACGGCCCTCGTGAGCGGGCTCAACACCCTCGAACGCGAGCTGCCAGACTGGGCATACTTCCAGGCCGATGGCGAGCCACTCACGGGCTATCAACAGCTCGCAGACTTCCGCACCGAAGTTGGCGCATTCATCAATGCACCGGTCGAAGAGATCGCATTCACGCAGAATGCGACGATGGCCATGAGCATGATCGCCAACGGACTCGACTTGGCGGCCGGCGATGAAGTGGTCACCACGAACCAGGAACATTCTGGTGGAATTGGCGGGTGGCTGCTGCGCGGCAAGCGACACGGAGTGGTCGTCAAGCAAATCCCTATGGAGGCGGTCTTCGACAAAGGCCCAGACGCGATACTCCAGGCGTTTGCCGACGCTATCACCCCGCGCACGCGGGTTGTGATGTTCAGCCACATCACGTCGGGACTTGGCGTGCGACTGCCAGCACGCGAACTGTGCACGCTCGCTCGTGAGCGGGGTGCGCTGTCCATTGTCGACGGCGCGCAGGCCATCGGGCAAATTGCGGTAGACGTGAAGCAACTGGGCTGCGACGCGTATGTGGCGAGTCCGCACAAGTGGCTGCTGGCCCCAAAAGGCACAGGCATTCTGTACATCACGCGCGCGCTGCAGCCACGCGTGTGGAGCACGCTCGCCAGCGGCGGTTTTGACGACGACACGACTGGCGCGTTCCGGTTCATGCACTACGGCACAGGAAGCTTGCCGGTGATGTATGGACTGCGCGCTGCGCTCACGTTCATCAACAACATTGGCATCGAGCGCATCGAGCGCTGGGATACGATGCTCACCAAGCGGTTGCGCGATGGACTCGCCCGTGTTCCGTTGGCGCGGGTGTCGTCGCCGAGTGATGCGCGACTGATGGCCGGCATCACAACGTTTTCGTTCAACGGCCAGCCGGGGCGCGACTTGCAAAACGCGCTATGGGAGCGGAAGATTCGCGTCAGGGCGCAGGGAGGTAGCCGAGGCGTGCGGCTGTCGGCGCATCTCTATGTGAGCCCGGCGGATATTGATCGGGTGGTTGAGGTCACCGCCGCGATGCGGAAGCTTGGCTGATCGCCGCTGCGTGCACAACATTTCCAGACAGAGGAGCATCGCATGTGTCGCAATATCAAAACCCTGGCCACTGCCGGAAGCGGGTTGTCAGACGGCACGATACGGGGAGCGATTGCGCTTCTCCCAGTTACGGATGTCATCAAGCGCGGTTCGATCCTCCGGAGCATATCGACGACGGGTCGCTGGTGTGGTTTCGTCCGATATCGCTGCGGCAACGATCGAGGCTATCGGAATGCGCCAATGCTGCCAGTGCGAAAAGAAGGACTCGGCGCCAATCCAATGGGTGGCGCGGCCGGCCTTCTTGCTCTCCACCAATGGCTGATTACCCACCGCGGTTTTCGGAAACAATGGGACGGCAGTGCAGAGGCCCGAGTGTGCATCGACACCCACCACCAGGAAGTCGTGCAATCCGACAACGGCGCGATCACCATTAGCGCCGCGCTCGGCGTTTGTCTGGCAGCCGCCCAGCGTGCGCAGGACCGTCGTGTCGAGATGCACGACGAGTCCGACCGCAACTTCCTCGTGATTGACGTGCATGTTATCGACGCCCAGTACAGGTGGGGAGACAAAGCGTTCCAATTATGGGCATGGTCAATTTACCATGATCATTATTGACCATGCTAGTAGCGAGGACGTCTCGCGGCAAGCCAGCGTTTGTACCCCGAGCGTTGATGCAATTCGACCTTCGTGCAGTTACCGTTCGTGCGATGAAACCACTCGAACGGCTCGGCGAGGCGTGCACGCCAAACGGCACGGTCATCGCGCTCTTCCGACATGACGGCGCCTATCTCATCCGCGCTGACGGCGTGGAACTCATGTCTACGCGTCGGCACCTCTCGGAGGATCGGCTCGCCGAAGTCGCCTGCGGTCGATTGCGCGACGTCCCTGGGGCACGCGTGTTGATTGGCGGACTCGGACTCGGCTTCACGCTCCGTGCCGCACTCCGACAGCTGGGAGACGATGCCGAAGTCGTGGTTGCCGAGTTCATGGCCGAGGTAATAGCGTGGAACGCGAACCCCGACTACGATCTGTCGGCCGAGGCGATGGGTGACCCGCGCGTGCGCATCGTGCACGATGATGTCGTCAACGTCTTGCAGTCGAATCCCGGGGCCTTCAATGCGATCATGCTGGACACTGACAACGGCCCCGATGGCATGCTGATGTCTGAAAACGCGAGTCTGTACGCGGCGCGCGGGATTGGCACGACTGTGGCGGCGCTGCGCCCCGGTGGCGCGATCGCCTATTGGTCGGTGGGTGATGACCCCCGGTTTGTCGATGCGCTGCAGCGTGGCGGACTCGCCGTCAACGCGCTACGGGTGCGGGCACACGACACCGCTGGTCCGATGCACACGCTGTACGTGGCAACACTGCGTCGATAGGGCGCGGCGGGCGCTACAATATGGATGTTGTCAATTCACGATTCCTTGATCCGGAGCATGGCCGTGTCGTCAATCGTTCACTCCCAGACGTACGATTTTCCGCATAAGATGACCACCACCGCGTTCGAGCTGCCGGCTTGTACAATCACGCAATCGTTGGGCGTGGTACGTGGTGTCGTGGTGCGCTCCCGTTCAGTGGTGGGTACCATCGGCGCGGGGTTGCAGACTCTGCTTGGCGGCAACATCTCGCTGTTCACCGAACTCGCTGAGCGGGCGCGACAGCAGGCATTCGACACCATGCTGCAGCAAGCCCATATCGCCGGTGCCAACGCTGTAATTGGGATCCGCTATGACGCCAACGAAGTGATGAGTGGTGTGACGGAGGTGCTGTGCTATGGCACTGCGGTGATTGTGCAGCTTAACGAATAGCGCGAAGTCGCTAACGGCGCTCGCGGTGCGTCAACGCAATATCGTGATCTGACGCTTGAGCTCGCTGAGCACCCGGATCCGGAACGAACCCGACGCACCCTCCCCTGGCGATCATTGCGCGACGTCTGGGGTAGCAGCGACATCGGCAGGCGTCTTCTTGCCGGGACCACGTCGGTGGCAGTCCCTTCTTGCATTCAGCCAATAGCCCAATGACCGACAACATTGCTGACCAGATCGTCGACAACGCGGCTCCACTCAAGGATGGCGCGACGTCATTCGGGTCGTTCTATCCTCGGCACTATGTGCTGGCGGTGTTCAAGAGCGACACAGAAGCGGCGGCGGCAGGTGCTGCGCTGCGGGCTGCCGGATTCGTGGGCGATGACGTCATCGTCGAGTCTGGGAGCGACGTCGCCGAACACGACGTCGCGGTTCGGGCGACGAAAGGAGTACTCGCGAAGCTTGGCGAAAAGTGGTCCCGTCTCTACACCGACGACGCCGTGGTGGCCGACACGCTCATGGAGTATGCCAAGCAGGGAGCGGCATTCGTGCTGGCATACGCGCCGGAGGACGTGGCCACCACGCGGGCGGCTGATGTACTGCGGCCGTTGAATGCGATGGTGCTGCGGAAATACGACGGGATGACGACCAGAGACTTGGAGTAAGGGGCCGAGGGAGGGCACCGCATTCTGGTTCCGAACCCGCGCGGAAGAGGCGGCTACCGCGCCCGGTGTACTCGGGCGTCGGGGAGCGCGAGCGTACCATTCAACCATGGAGACGTCACACCGCGGTCGCCCCCGCACGCGCCATCGCCTGCTCGGGGAATCCGCTCGTTCTCCGTTGCTTCACGATCCTCGCGCTTCGGCCGGACCGCGTAGCCAGTCGGCAAGCGTCGGCTCGTCCACGAGCCCCTGCGCGGCGCGAATGATGATGTCGGCGACGTCCTCGGTATTCCAGGCGATTTGGACTCCATGCAAATCAAGACAGACGTCCATCGCCTGGAATGCCGTCCGTTTGTTGCCGTCGTTGAAGCAATGACCTCGCGCGATGGCAAGCGCGTACGCGGCGGCGAGATCAAACACGTCGGTGATCAGGCTGTAGGCCAGCCGGTTGCTGACACGGGCAAGCGCCCCGTCGAGCGATTTATCGCGCACTCGACCTTGCAACTCTCCGGCGTTCAGGATGGAATCGTGAATTGCCTCGACCAGGTCCGGTGCGAGCAGCCGGAAGGTCACTTGTCCTTCAAGTAGGTGAGGACCGGTTGGTTGACGAGGCGACGGTGAGCGAGGCTTTGCTTCACCTCGTCCTGCGTGGCCATCTGGTGTTCCGTATTGCTGATGGCCTCGGCGGGCACGAAGTAGCCGACCAGCGCCGAGTTCTTCAGGATGGCGACGGGCTGTCCGTTCGCCCGCTCCAAGACCTTGTGCGGTTCGCGCAGTTCGGTCATGGTCGCGATATGGGGTGTGAGTAGTCTGGTCATGCAGGTCGCTGTGAGTTCACTGTATATTATAGTATACACCTGAATGTACAATTACGCTACGGCGGTGCCGTATCCCGGCGTCTGCGATACTGGTTTTGGTGTGCGCGTCGCTGCCGCGCTGGCCCATCCCGCCACGGTCGCTGAGGCGGTACGTTACCAAGCATGTCCCCTGCTCGCGAGTATCCGTTCTATCGCGCGCTACATGGGGTGAGCGCGCGGTTGTTCGCGGTGGGATACG
>JANLVM010000618.1:0-3028 GCA_031364015.1 Gemmatimonadaceae bacterium | reverse complement strand
CCGGCCAAGCACGCAATTTCGCCCACGCGCTGTCCGAGGTCAACCGGTACCGGAAAGACGGGCGACCACCGCACGTGTCGGTGATGGGACGCGTAGCACGATTCACGCTTTGCTGGCTACCACTTCCAACAGTTACGTTTCCGTTGGCACGTTGCTGCTCCACTCATTGCGTGTTGACCCCCGAGGACCCAATGCCCACCAAGCGCTCCAAATCCGCTGCGACCAAGTCGCCCGCATCGCGAAAAGACGTCACCGCCTCAACGTCCATCGTGACGACCAGTCGCAGCAAGACTCCGTTTCCGACTCGCGTCGACCTCCCGTCCAACACCCGGTCGGCCTTGGGGATGATCCTCAACGAGCGACTCGCCGATTTCCTTGATCTCGAGCGTCAGGCGAAGCAGGCCCATTGGAACGTCAAGGGGCCGCGTTTCATGCCACTGCACTTGCTCTTTGATGCGACGGCCGCGTTGGCGGTCGAGTGGTCGGATGAGATTGCCGAACGCGCCGTGCAAATGGGGTGCGTCGCCGAAGGAACGGTGCAGGCCATCGACGCGCGCAGCAAGCTGCCCAGATGCCCGCTCAATGTCAGCAGTGCCGATGAGTGGGTACACGTGGTCGCCGAAGCGCTGGCGTACTGCGCGAACGCCGCACGCGCCGACATCGAAGAAGCCGACGCCGCCGATGATGCCATCACGACCGACTTGCTGACGCGGATCACCGGCGCCGCCGACAAGCAGCTGTGGTTTGTGGAATCACATCTGCAACCGTAATCGCACGCGCTACTTTTTGGCCGCCATCACCGAATCGCGACGCGACTTGAATTCCGTGCCCGGTTTCCACATGGGCCAATCCGTGGTCATGGTCACGCGATAGCCCACTTCAAACAGGGCACGGGCATCATCAACGGCGCCACGCAAGTCCCAGTCGGCCTTCACCTCGTCGCTGGGCTTGTGGTAGTCTTTCGTGTTGTACTCGTCACGCTTTATGCGCCCAAACGTTGAATCTTTGCCCACGAACTGTGTGCCCGCATCGAGGTACAGCGCCGGCACACCCTTCTTGGCGAACTCAAAATGATCGGACCGGAAATAGAACCCCTTCTCCGGTTCCGCGTCCGGCGCGAGGACACGACCCGCGGGCTTTATCACGTCTGCTAAAATGTCCTCGAGCGTCGAGTTGCCAAAGCCGACCACGACGAGATCACTCGTCTTCCCCCACTGATTGAAGCCATCCATGTTGATGTTGGCCAACACGTGATCCAGGGGCACGAGCGGGTTCTGCGCGAAATATTTGGCGCCAAGCAGCCCCTGTTCTTCGGCGGTAAGCGCAATGAACATCACGGAGCGCGCGGGACGAGTGGCCAGTGTGGTGTAGGCTTTCGCCAGTTCCAGCAGGGTCGCGCATCCTGAGGCGTTGTCCAGCGCGCCGTTAAAGATCTGATCGCCTTGAAGGGTGGTGTCGCGACCCAGGTGATCCCAGTGCGCCGTATAGATGACATACTAGCTCTTCTTCGAGGCATCGCTGCCCTCGAGCGTGGCGACCACGTTGCGTGACTTCACTGTGCGCGTTTCGTTGCGAACGTGGAACTTGGCCGATGCACCCAGTGGCACGGGCGTGAAGTCTTTGCGTTTTGCCGCAGACTTCAGTTGCGCGAAATCCCTTCCCGCCGCCTTGAGCAGCTCCTCGGCGCGCGGCTGCGTGATCCACGACTCGATGAGCGTACGTGTATTCGTGGCTTCAGGCTGCGCGATGTCAAAGTTCTCGCGCCCCCAGCTGCCGCGCACCACTTCGTAGGGATAACCGGCCGGCCCCGTCTCGTGAATAAGGATCGCACCGACCGCGCCCTTTGCCGTGGCGATTTCATACTTGTACGTCCATCGCCCGTAGTAGGTCATCGCGTTGCCCTTGAACATCGACGCGTCCAGCTTCGTCGAGTCTGCAGGGTCTGACACGGCCGGATCGTTGACGAGCATGACCAGGATTTTGCCTTTCACGTCCACGCCCTTGTAGTCGTCCCATCCGTACTCGGGCGCGTCGACGCCGTAGCCGACGAACACCAGTTCGGCATTCACGTCGATGACTGGCCGATCGTGCCGCGAGACCGCGACGTAGTCGGTAGGGAAGGTGAGCGGAATGACGCGTCCGCCAATCGTAAAGGACGCTTCGGGATTTGCCTTGAAGCCGAGGAGGGTGACGTCCTGCACGAACGAGCCATCGGGATTGCCCGACGTCAGCCCCAGTTGCTTGAACTGATGCATCAGGTACGCGACGGCTTTGTCCTCGCCGGGCGTTGCCGGTCCTCGGCCTTCGAGCGAGTCGTCGCTGAGTGCTTTGACGTGCGACAGGAGTCCCTCGGCGGTGATCGAGGCAAGGGCTGGGGCAATCGCGACGTGAGCGTTCGAGACCGGCGCCTTGTCACCGGCGCAGGCGACGAGGGCGAGCGTGGCAACGAGCGAAAATCGCGAGCGCATAATGGAGAGTGTTGAGGGCGGAGTGGGGTGCGTCACACGAATCATTTCGCGGGTAACGTCATCGCAGCGATCGGGTGATCCGCATCGGGGTACTTCGGCGCGACCGCACCCCGTCGCTGCAGGTAATGTCCATCAGGGCCGTGCTGCGTGCAGCCACCGTCACGTGATTGCTGATTGCCGAGGCCAGCAGGGCGCCCGTCTGGCGATCCTGGACCGCAATCGCCGCAAATTCGGTGCCGTGGCACACAGCCGTGATGCGGCCGTCGACACGTACTTCAACCGTTGCCGTCGAAGCACTGTCAGACGATGCACCGAGGGACGGTGCAGACGTCGCGCCGTGCGTC
The DNA here is from genome assembly GCA_031364015.1 of Gemmatimonadaceae bacterium. Lineage (GTDB taxonomy): Bacteria > Gemmatimonadota > Gemmatimonadetes > Gemmatimonadales > Gemmatimonadaceae > Gemmatimonas. Next base: position 216 of record JANLVM010000618.1, on the reverse strand, counting down.
GTCATCGTTCCGACGGGGCCAACGATCCGAACCGCGTTGAGCGTTCCAGCCGTGCGTTCGTCAAGCGGAATCGCGGCGACGAGCGTCGCGTCGCCCGAATGATCGACGTTGTTGGCATCGGCGCGATGCGTGGCGACGACGCGACCGCGCGCATCGATCAGCTCCACACGATAGGCGCCGAATGCGCCGTCCGTGGGATAGCCCTCAATCGCCACC
>JANLVM010000616.1:0-2221 GCA_031364015.1 Gemmatimonadaceae bacterium | reverse complement strand
GTTACCTGGAAGGTCCCATTGGCATTACCAACACGCACAGTGTCGGCGTCGTACGTGATGCGATCATCAAGTGGGAGGTCGCGCAGAAGAATGTGTTGCAACCGTGGTGGCTCCCGGTGGTCGCCGAGACCTATGACGGTGGTCTCAACGACATTAACGGATTCCACGTGAAGGATCAGCACGTACTCGCGGCACTCAACTCGGCCACTGGCGGACTGCCGAAGGAGGGAGTTGTGGGTGGCGGCACCGGCATGCAATGCCTGGGATTCAAAGGAGGCATTGGTACCGCATCGCGGACATTGTCGGCGCAGCAGGGTGGCTACACCGTTGGTGTGCTGGTGCAATGCAACTTTGGCTTGCGACGCGATCTGCGTATCGCCGGCGTGCCCGTGGGGGAAGAGATCACCGATCTGCAGTCGTGTATCGCCAACAATGGTGTCGTTCCCGCCAATTCGTCGCGTCGTCGTTGCGACGCGTCGGGTGATGACACTGATGCCGCCGAGTTTCCGGAACAAGGTTCGATTATTGTCGTGGTGGCCACCGACGCGCCGCTGCTACCGCATCAACTCAAACGCATCGCGACGCGTGTGTCGCTGGGTATTGGTCGACAGGGCGGATTTGGTGGCAACGGTTCGGGCGACATCTTTGTCGCGTTTTCGACCGCCAACGCCAACAGCTGGTCGTCCGAACGCCCGGTGGCCGTGCACATGATTACGAACGACGCGCTCTCGCCCCTGTTCGTGGCGACCGCGCAGGCCACTGAAGCGGCGATTACCAATGCGCTGCTGGCGGCCGAAACGACAACTGGCGCAAACGACCTGCGCGTGTATGCCATGCCGTTAGACCGGATGCTAGCGGCCATGCGAAAGTACGGACGGCTCAAGTAATAGCGTTGCGGGCGACGCCTACATCACGCCGTACGCCAGCATGGCTTCGGCTACCTTGACAAAGCCGCCAATGTTGGCGCCGTTCACGTAGTTCACGAACCCGTGACCGTCGTCGCCATGCTGTACACATGTGCCGTGAATGTTTAGCATGATCTGCTTAAGCCGATCTTCCACTTCCGCGCGACTCCACGTCAAGCGCATGGAGTTCTGCGACTGCTCCAAGCCGGATACGGCGACACCGCCGGCGTTGGCGGCCTTCGCCGGTCCAAATAGCACTTTGTTCGACAAGAACAGCTGCACTGCTTCGGACGTACTGGGCATGTTGGCGCCTTCGGCCACCGCCATGACCTTGTTCGCCACCAGTGCGCGCGCGTCGTCGATCACTAACTCATTCTGTGTGGCGTTCGGAAATGCCAAATCGCACTTCACCTGCCACGGAGTCTGGTCGGCGTGATAGGTCGCGCCTTTGAAGGTGTCGGCATACTCGGAGATGCGTCCGCGGCGGACCTCCTTCAGATCTTTGAGCCACTCCAATTTGTCCGGACCAATACCGTCAGGGTCATGAATGAAGCCGCCGGAATCGGAAGCGGTGAGCACCTTGGCGCCCAGCTGATTGAGCTTGTCCATGCAGTACAGCGCCACGTTGCCCGACCCCGACACGACCGCCGTCTTGCCGCTGATCCCCTCGCCACGCGTTGCCAACATCGCTTCAGTAAAAAATACCAAGCCATATCCGGTCGCTTCAGGTCGTATGGCGCTACCGCCAAATGACTTTGCCTTGCCGGTGAACACTCCCGTAAACCGGTTTTCCAGGCGACGATACTGGCCGAACATGTAACCGATCTCACGCGCGCCAACACCGATATCTCCGGCCGGAACATCCGTGCGCTCGCCAATGTGCCGCGAGAGTTCGTTCATGAGCGACTGACAGAAGCGCATGACCTCGCGATCGCTTTTGCCTTTCGGATCGAAATTGGCTCCGCCCTTCCCGCCGCCCATCGGCAAACCCGTGAGTGAGTTCTTGAACGTTTGTTCGAACCCCAGAAACTTGAGAACACTGGGTGTGACGCTGGGGTGAAAGCGCATCCCGCCTTTATACGGACCAATCGCGCCATTGAATTGCACGCGCCACGCGCGGTTCACGTGCACCTCACCGCGTTCGTCTTCCCACGCCACGCGAAATGAAATCAGTCGATCGGGCTCGGCCATTCGCTCGAGAATCTTTTCGTCGCGATATCGCTGGTCGTTGAGCACGAGCGGCATCACCGACTCCGCTACCTCGCGAACCGCCTGATGAAATTCGAGCTCGTGGGGATTGCGCGCGACAATGTCCT
>JANLVM010000606.1:0-1735 GCA_031364015.1 Gemmatimonadaceae bacterium | reverse complement strand
AGAGCGGCTGGCCCGAGGACCACTCGATGCGCTCACGCTCATGCGCGACGTCTGTCAGGTGGATCGCCTCCAGCACGACGCCGCAGAACGCATGGCGCTGGCACTGCTCTCCAGTCACGTGGAGTTTGTGCAGTTGCCGTCCGGACACTGGGCGCTTCGCGCGCCATCGGTTCACGCTCACGTCCCGTCACTTGCCGGGCCAACGAACAGCGAATCGGCTGGCGTGACCAATGGGTTGTCCCATGTTGCCTTTGCGGTCGTCGACGTCGAGACGACGGGAGTGCGCTCAGCCCGTGGCGACCGCGTCACTGAGATAGCGATCGCTCGCGTGCACGCCGGAGACATTGTCGACGTGTACTCGCAGCTGGTTAATCCTGAGCGACTCATTCCGGCGCACATCACTGCGTTAACGCAGATCACGTGGGCCATGGTCAAGGATCAGCCGTGCTTCCGACACGTCGCCGAACAAGTGACCGGTCGCCTGGCGGGTCACGTGTTCACCGCGCACAACGCCGCGTTCGACTGGCGCTTCGTGAGCGACGAATTAGGACGGGGCGGCGTGCGTCTGGCCGGTCCGCGACTGTGTACGGTGCGGTTGGCGCGAGTGCTGTTGCCGCAATTGTCGAGACGGTCGCTCGACCATGTCACGCAATACTTCGGGATCACGATTGCGGCACGGCACCGCGCCGCAGGTGATGCGGAGGCCACGGCGCGTGTGCTCCTGCAACTCCTGCGCATCGCCGAGGAGCAAGGACTGACCTCGTGGCCATTGATCGAGGCTCGCCTGGCGTCGCCACTGACGCGTCGGTGCCGAACTGCGGCAGAGCGTCGTCGTCGGGCCTTTCCGCTTCCTGTACCTGAGGATCACGTCGCGTGAGCTTTCCTGAGCCACTACTCGATTCCAGAACGTTCGGTCGCTGGCAGATCCACGCGATCCAGGCCGGCGGACAGCAGCTCGACGGCGGCGCCATGTTTGGCGTAGTGCCCAAGACGCTGTGGGAGCGCCGCCTTCCCGCAGACACGAAGAATCGCATTCCCATGGGTATGCGCTGCTTGCTTGTCGAACACGACGATGGATTGGTGCTGATTGATAGCGGCGTCGGGAACAAGGAATCGGCGAAGTTCCAGGAAATCTATGGCATTGAGAACGACGGATTGCCGGGACGGACGGCCCTCGAAGCTGGCATCATGAAGGCCGGCTTCACGCCCGATGATGTCTCGCTTGTGATCAATACGCACCTGCATTTCGATCACGCCGGCGGCAACACCTGGCGCGATCCCGCCGGCGATGTTCGGGCGACGTTCCCCAACGCGCGATACGTCGTGCAGCGCGGTGAACACACGTACGCGCTGCGACCCAACGAGCGGACGTCGGCCAGCTATTTCCCGCACAACTGGGAGCCCATTTTCAAGGCCGACAGGTTCGACCTGATCGACGGTGCGCAGGAGCTCCGGCCTGGCATCAGTGTTCGAATGACGCCTGGACATACGCCGTACCACCAAAGCGTGGTCCTCCGCTCTGGCGGAGAGACCCTGTGCTTTCTCGGCGACGTGGTGCCTACCAGCCACCACCTGCCGTTGCCGTGGATTATGGGCTACGACGTCGAGCCGCTGGTGACGCTCGAGTCCAAACGGGTGCTCCTAGCTGAAGCGTTGGCCAACGACTGGCAACTGGTGTTCGAGCACGATGCGCACGTTGGCTTTGGACGCGTGGCGATGGACGGAAAGGGATACC
>JANLVM010000694.1:0-12820 GCA_031364015.1 Gemmatimonadaceae bacterium | reverse complement strand
GCACTGACCCCGGCCACCGCCGCGTCACCCAGCTTGGCGACGAAGTAGAGATCGACCAGATAGTACATCGTCTGGAAAATCATGCCCGCCGCCATCGGGATAGCGAGGCGGATGATGTGCCGCGGAATAGAACCGGTGGTCAAGTCCTTCATGCAGCGTCGGGGGCGGTATGTGCCATTGGACTACGAAGATCGGTTTCGGCACCCGAGTCAAGGCGGCCGACCAAGCCCGCGGCATTCTCGTGCGGCGCGATCGTTCTTGGCGATGGCAGTTGCCGACTGGATGGTTCTGGCGCACTGTAAACGGGTATTCAGGCGTGCGGCGCGTGGCCGCCAAGCCTTCGCCGCCTTTCTTCGCCTTTCTTCGCCCTTCAGTCGCCGCTCCCATGATTTCGCGTCCTGCGATCCGTTATCTCCGCCGCACCGTCGTCGCTGCCGCATGCTTTGCAGCGGTAGTGCCAGTCGGTGCACAGTCCACCGCACCGGTCAACGACCCACCCAACCCGTATCGCACCATCGTCGGCTGGGCAAAGCTCGGCGACGGACGTACGTGGGGCGCAACCAGTGCCGTCGATATCGACAAAGACGGCAAGAGCATTTGGGTTGCCGAGCGGTGCGGGGTCAACAGCTGCGCCGCGTCGTCGTTGCCATCCGTGTTCAAGTTTGATGCATCTGGCGCCGTAGTGAAATCGTTTGGCGAGGGCATGCTGATGTCCCCGCACGGCATTCATGTCGACCGCGACGGCAACGTGTGGGTGACCGACTGCGCATGCACTGGTGGGGTCCCTACGCCAGTGGCGGGCGCCGCACCGGCACCGCCACGCGGGCATCAGATTTTCAAGTTTAGCCCCGACGGCAAGCTGCTTATGACGCTGGGGAGTGCAGGCGGCGGCCGTGACTCGGCGTTTTTCTGGATGCCCAACGACATCGCCACAGCACCCAACGGTGACATCTTTGTCGCCGAGGGACACTCGTCACGCGCCGGTGCCAATGCACGCATTCTCAAGTTCGACAAAGCGGGCAAGCTGTTGAAAAGCTGGGGCAACTTCGGAAAGGGTCCAACCGATCTTGATCAACCGCACGCCTTGGCGTTCGATTCGCGCGGTCGACTGTTTGTGGGCGATCGAGGAAACGATCGCATTTTTATCATGGACCAGAACTTCACGCTGCTTGACACGTGGTATCAGTTCAGCCGCCCAAGTGGACTCTTCATCGACAAGAACGACATGCTGTACGTTGCCGATTCGGAATCGGGGTCGGTCGCGCCGCCCCACGTCGCGTGGAAGCGCGGTATTCGCATTGGGAGTGCACGCGACGGTAAGGTGACCGCGTTTATCCCCGACCCCGACGAGAAAGCGCCGAGCACCAGTTCTGCTGAGGGCGTCGCGGTTGACGCCGCCGGGAATATTTACGGCGCCGAAGTTGGTCAGCGAGCCCTCAAGCGATACGAAAAGAAGAAGTAAGATCGTTTCGCGCGATCGTCTACCTTCTCGGCAAGACCAGCGCCGTCAGCCCGGTGCTCTCTTCAGCGCCGGTCGCAAACACGATGTACTGTCGGCCGTTGTGCAGGAACGTCATCGGCACCGCAGAAGTGCGTGAGCCAATTTTGAGTGCGCCCACCTGTTTCCCGGTGGCCTTATCAACCGCGTACAGGGTTGGCGTCGATCCCGGAGCGCCGCCCCCGCGACCCGTGCCGTAAATCATCAGCGTTTTCGTGTTCATCGCCTGCGCTTGCCCGCGGGCGCCTTGATCCGGAAGCGTAACACCAGCAAACATGGGATCACGGCTGGTGACCTTCACCATACCGCCGTTCGGAATCCACCACCCTTTGTCACCGCTGTTCATGTTGTACGCCGTGATGCCACCATACTGCTTCGGTTTGACGATAGACACGCCGCCCACCATCGAGCCCGCCGCACGCGCACCAAAGTCTCCCCCACGATCGCCACTGGACGGCTTTACATAGCCCGCCGGTGCCGGTAGCGCACCAGCCAATCCGCAACTGTCGCGCGGAGAGCTGTAATCGAACTCCGAGCACGGATCCTTCTGCACCTGCGCGGTGCTCATGCCGGTAGTCGATGCCACGAACAGCATCCCCGTTTCTGGATCGACTGCTGCGCCTCCGTCGATATTCACGCCGCCGGCCGCACCGGGTGAGTACCACGAGCAGCGCAGACCGCCGCTACCCTTACCATCAGCGGCGGCCGGCGGAATGAAATACGGACCCATGCGACAACGCTTGGCCATCTTGAGCGCCGAATCCTTGATGGCCGGCGTGTAGTCGATGAGATCGGCTTCCACGAGTCCCTGTTGAGAATAGGGCGCCGGCTTGGACGGAATCGGTTGCGTCAGCGCAGCGATCTCGCCCGGAACATCACTCGCCATCACTGACGTTTCCGGCATTGGCCAAATCGGCTCACCGGTGACACGATCAAAGGTGTAAACCCATCCCTGCTTCGTCGTTTGCGCGATGGCCTTTCGCGACCTCCCGTTGACCGTAATGTCCAACAGGTTCGGTGACATCGGCGTGTCGTAGTCCCAAATGTCATGATGCACCATCTGGAAATGCCACTTCCGAATTCCGGTCTTGGCATCGAGCGCGACGAGGCTATTGCCGTACAGATTGTTGCCGGGGCGATGCCCACCGTATTCATCCATGAGCGGCATGCCCACGGGGATGTACACCAGGCCGAGATCGGGATCGGCCGAGTACGGCGCCCACGCGTCGTTCTTGCCGACGCCCTTGGTGCCAACCTTCGAGCCGTTCTTCCATGTCTCAGCGCCAAACTCACCAGGCTGCGGAACCAGATTGAACTTCCACACCTGCCGACCAGTGCGAATGTCGAATCCGCGAATAATTCCGGGGACGTTGTGCGCGCGAATCGGGTAGTAGCCGTGAATCGACGAATTACCGACGACCAGCATGTTGCCGACCACGATCGGCGGTGAGCTCGCCGCGATTTGTCCCGCCGATGGATCCAGTCCGATTGTGCCGTCTGCGCCGATCTTCTTAACCGGATCCCACTTCTCACCCACCTTCGCCTTTCGCATTGGCGCAGCGTCACTGATGATCAGTGGCCCGGAATCGTCGACTGCCAATGGCACCATCGGATATCCGAGTCCGTCCATCAGATCGACGACGCCGTTCTTGCCAAACAATGGATCGGGACGTCCGGTTTTTGCGTCCAGCGACACCAGGTGATATCCCGGCGTCACGAGGAGCACGCGTTCATTGCGTCCGTCAGACCAGTACGACAGGCCACGTCCGGCAAACTGGCGCGGGGCCTTCTGCCAACGAATGCCTTCTTCGAGACGGTACATCCAGAGCGTTTCGCCGCTGCTTGGGTCAAGCGCCATGGCACTGCGGCGAGTCGTCGCCACCGTGAACAGTCGACCGTTGGCGTAGATGGGTGTGGCGCGGTAGTACTCGTCCTTGCCGAAGGCGCTGGCATTCCACGTCCATGCCACCTTCAGTGAATCGAAATTGCTGGCGTTGATCTGCTCCAGCGGCGAGTAACGCGAGCTCCAGGCGTCAGCACCCCAGTACCGCCACTCACCGTACGCGTTGCCGCGCACGAGCGGCTTGCCGGCCTGCGCGACTGAGCGCACGGCGTTCACCCCAAGTGCGCCGAGCACTATCGCGCCGGTCGCCAGCACCATCCCCAACATCCGCCTGTTCGATCGCTGCATCATGGATTCTCCGTTCCTGCTGCAAAGTGGTTCCCGCGCCACCGTCGGGTGTGCGCGTCCCGCCGTCCAACCACACCAAAACTTCTGCTCACGCCAATCGGCAACGTGTCGAGGCGAAGTCCTTTGAGCAGTGCCGTATCTGCCGATAGCACGCGCTCGCCGGGCGGCATGCCGTTCAATTTGAGCACGTACGCGGTCACCCACACATACTCGTCTTCCGTGAGCGTGGCCGGCGCTGACGTCGGCATGGTGGTCGCCACATAGTCGTAAAAATCCCACAGCAGCTTTCCCATCCAGCGCGTGGCGAACTCCGCCCCGCTGTGCGACGCCGACGTGTGACAGCCGCTGCACGACCCGTTGAACACTTCTTTTCCCTTGGTCGCTTGTTCGACCGTATACACGCCGGTCATGGTGCTGACGGTCGCCGCTTGCGCGCGCAGCGTGCTCGGCGTTGCGGCCAGCGCGAGCGAGAGCGACGTCCCGGCACAGACAGCCAATAGCAGCGCCGATCCGCGCGGTCGCACCAACGCCAGCCGTGTCATGATTCCGGACAACGCCCACGCGGTTCCGCCGACAATCAGCAGTCCCATCGAGAGTCGAAGTGCAGCGACGCCGAGCGCAACATCCATGACCGGCCAGCTGAGGTGATACGCCCGCAGTATCTCGAACCGCTCCGTCATCCAATGCCACGCCGTGTGTGCGACCACAACTGACACCACGATTCGGACCAGCCCTTCGGCCGGTACACGGTTCACGAGCCAGGAGAGCAATGGCACGGCAACCGCCAGCACGGCCAGCTGACCCAACTCAAGACCGAGATTAAACGCGGCGAGCGCCGTGACGAGGTGGGCTCCGGCGAATTGGAGCGACTCCTTCAACGCAAATGAAAACCCGAAGCCGTGCACCAGCCCAAAACCAAACGCGACCAGCCATCGGCGTTCCAATTTGGCGCCCAGAATATTCTCGATGGCCATGAATACGATCGATGCCGCGATGAGCACTTCCACCAGCGACGGGAACCACAACGCATCGGGCGCGTAGCCCAACGCCGACGCGGCCAAGGTCATCGAGTGTGCTACCGTGAACGCGGTGACGATGCCAATGAGAGGTCGGATCCGGCGCACGGGCAGGATTACACACAGCAGGAAAAGCAGATGATCCATCCCCGCCAGCAAGTGCGAGGCACCCATCGACACAAAACGTGACGCCGCGTGCCACCAGCTTGGATTGAGCTGCAGCTGTCCCGCGTCGCCATCGTAGACATAGGCACGCTCGATTCCCCCGGCGTACACCACTCGCAGTACGGTGGTCGTGCGCACGCCAAGCTTTGCGAACCGTGCGTGCAGCGCCAATCGCGCGTCGCCTGACGAGACCGGATACTCAAGCAGCACGTCGAGCATCGCCTGCGGGACCGGAATGTCGGTGGCGATATCGAGTGCGACGCCGTTCATCAACGCCAAGGCATCGGTATAGCGTTCGAACGCGCGGTCCGATGGCAACGAGGCGCGCACGCCGACAATACGGCCCGTCGACAAGGCCACGTCGTTTGCCGAGAGCGCGATCGCGTCGGCCACCCACAAGCGCGCGGCGTCGCGGAGCGTGCTGTCGGCGCGCGCCAGATCGAGGTAGCCAGCTCCGCGCGTGGGAAACTCCACGTCACGCATGGCGTTCATGGGTACCCGCACCAGCATGCGCACCACGCGGCCGTCGTTCTCGATAAACGCTCGGACCGTGACGCGCGTCGGGATCTCGTGCGCCCACGGCGTCGCAGGCACGAGCAGCAAACCCGCGACCGCCGCGAGCACACCGCGTCGCCATCGTGGCGCGCGATCCCAGGCAAGACAGGCACGTGAGCGAGCGCGATCGATCAGGGAAATGCGCAATTCTCTGGACAGGTGGAGTGAGGCGGGATACTTCTTATGACGACCTGCGGCGGCCGATCGCGAGAAACGCGCTCGAATTCGCCACGAACTTACCACCGCGTCGCGCAGTGCACAGGGGTAACAGCACCCCCAGTACGCTGCGCCTTGGAGAGATACTGATGACGAAGTCGAACAAGGCGTTTGCCTGGCTGGGACTGGTGGGCGCCGTGGGGGCCCTCGGCGCGGCCCAAGCGACGCTGGGCGCGGCCGACCGCCAGTTGGTTCAGGCGCCCCGTTTCGAGGTCGACCCCATGTGGCCCAAGCCCCTGCCCAATCACTGGATTTTGGGATCGGTGATTGGCGTCGGCATCGATAGCCGAGACCATGTGTTCATCATCCATCGAGGCGACTCGACGCTGAACCAGCGCACCGAGGCCGGCATGAACGCCACGCCACCTATCGCTGAGTGCTGTCAATCGGCGCCGCCCATCGTGGAATTCGATGCCGAAGGCAATCTGGTGAAGGCGTGGGGTGGTCCGTCGAAAGAGAAAGAGTATGAATGGCCGTCATCGAATCATGGGATCAGCATCGATGACAAGGACAATGTCTGGGTGGGCGGTAACGGACGGGTCGATTCGCACATGCTGAAGTTTACGCATGACGGAAAGTTTTTGATGCAGATCGGCAAGCCTGGTCTCATGCCAAGTAGCAACGACAGTACCCATTTCGGTCGCGTGGCCAAAATCTCCTTCGACGCCAAGGCGCAGGAAGCGTACGTGGCCGACGGCTATGGCAACAAGCGGGTGGCGGTGGTGGACATGAAAACCGGTGCGCTGAAGCGCTACTGGGGCGCTTATGGTTCCAAGCCCGACGATGCCAACCTCGGACCCTACGACCCCAGCGCGCCCCTGGCAAAGCAGTTTCGTAACCCCGTGCACTGCGCCGAGCCAAGCACCGACGGACACGTGTACGTGTGCGACCGCCCGAACGATCGCATTCAAGTGTTCACAAAGGACGGCCAGTTCGTAAAAGAGGTGCGTATTGCGCCGGCGACTCGGGGAGACGGATCGGTGTGGGACATCGCCTTCTCACGCGACGCGGCGCAAAAGTACCTGTATCTGGCCGATGGGAAGAATGAGCGGGTGTACGTGATGGACCGGCAGTCGCTGGAGATTCTGACCAGCTTCGGAGACGGCGGACGGCAGCCGGGGCAGTTTTTCGCCGTGCACAGCATTGCCACCGACTCTAGGGGCAACGTGTACACGACCGAGACGTACGAGGGAAAGCGATTGCAAAAGTTCACCTACAAGGGCGTCGCGTCGGTCACCCGCGCCAATCAGGGCGTAGTCTGGCCCCGCAAGCCCTAATGGCGTGAAACGGCTTTCGTCGCGATTCCGACAACCCGTTTACGGGATCGCGGCGAAGCACTCGATCTCAACCTTCGCGCCGGCCACCACAAGGGCCGCGACGACGACCGTTGAACGCGCCGGCGGCGAGGTCGGGAAGAACTCGCGGTACGCGTGGTTCATGCCGGCGAAATCCTTCAGGTCGATCAAGAATACGGTACACTTGACCGTGTTGGCCATCGTGGTACCGGCCGCCTCAAACACCCTCTGCGTATTCTCCAGAGCCACTTTGGTCTGCCCCTGCACCGTACTGTCCGGTGCGTCGCGGCGCATGCCAAGTTGGCCCGAGGCGTAGATCATATTGCCGACTCGAATGCCCGGCGTCAGGGTCGCCGACGCACTTTGACCCGCGGGGATGACCGCCTGCCGCGCACCTTGCGCCAACGCGGTCGTAGCGGAGAGCGTTACCAGCAGGGGCACCACGCGAAACGATAAACGAGACATCTGAGCCTCTGTACGTAGGTGAACGGAAGAAAACAACATGCCGATTTTCGATTTCGTCTGCGCCGATTGCCAGCATCAATTCGAAGCACTGGTGCGCGGCAACGTTGCGCCCGTGTGTCCACAGTGCGCAAGCGTCTCGCTGGAGAAGCAAGTCTCGCTACCGAGTCTCAAGACGGCATCCACTCGCGGCCTGTCCATGCAAGCCGCCAAGCGCCGAGATACAGCGCAAGGCGTCGACCGAGAGCGCGAGCAGCGGAAGTATGAGCTAAGTCATGATGACTGAGTCGGACTTGATGCCACAATGGTTCGAGGTGGCGCCGCTTAGCGCTAACAAGGGTGGAAGAAGAAGGCAGGAGCTGAACGTCATCCGGGCAGCAGGAGGGAGGAACAGCGCCAGGATGGAGGGTGCAGGGGTGGCATGGTCAAAAGACCAATAACTGAACAGTATTGGCGTTAGCCCGGATTTCTCACCACGCTATTGACACCGCTACTCGGTGTGGTATCAAGCGGTCGACAACCCAGAGCCGACGCGCGCACCAGAAATGGTCAAGCGGAGGGACGGCTCAGGGCGTCGGCGCCGGCGGCGGCAGGAGCAGCTTGACATTCTGCATCGCCGCAGAGTCCGGCAGCACGGTCGTGGGACCCGAGGGCAGCCCGTTCATTCTGAGGATATACGCCAGCGCCCCGGCGTATTCGTCTCGCGACAATCCGCCAGGATTGCTGTCTGGCATGGTGGTCCGAATCAGTTCGAACAGGTCGAACAGCGGACGGCCCGTCCACTTGGCCCGAAAGTCCGTACCAGCGATGTCCTTCTTTTCGTGGCATTCGGCGCACATGCGACCGAACAGCGCCGCACCGGCGGTCGACTGCTCCTCGGTATACAGCGGCGTCGTATCGGGGCGCGTGACCATCGGGGCCGAGGGGGCCACTACCGCGTGCCCCAGTGGTCTATGGAACTCGCGACCGGATCCGGCCATTGCTGAAAGCAGGGCTACGGCGGCCACGAGCGCCGCAGATATGGTGGTGAACAGCGTCATAGCGAAAAGAATGCTCTAAAGGTCAGAAGTGCTGGCATCAGCAGGGCTGCTCGTACCACGAATCTCCCAAGTTGAAGGAATTTGCCATCAGACGTTCAAGTTTGCATCTTCGCGGGAACCTTTTAACCCTTCCGTCATGTCGGACGCACCAGAATCCACATTCACTAATACACCAGAGCCAGAAAAAGGCGCTGGCGGTGAAGTGGACGCCATGCCACGTCGCGATTTTCTGCGCATCGCCGGAGTTGGAGCCGGGGCGCTGCTGACGGCGGGCTGTGCATCCGGTGGCGCATTTGCCTCGGCGCAACCCGTTGCGGGAATCGCACGAAAAGGTCCACGCGATAAGGGCGTCGGACATGTCGTCGTGATCGGCGCGGGCGTGTGGGGTGGATGGACGGCGTACCATCTGCGCGAGCGTGGTGCGCGCGTGACGCTGGTTGACGCCTACGGTCCAGGCAACTCACGGTCCACCAGTGGTGACGAGACGCGTGGTGTTCGCTCGTCGTATGGCGATCGGACCGTTGGCGACCTGTGGACGCCGTGGGCCCGGGCCGCCATTGAACGGTGGTCGCTGTTCGAACAGGAATGGGGACCGGCATTCCGCACCAAGTTCTTCCACACGACAGGCGACGTGATCATGCGCGCCACCGAAGAACCGTTCATCAAGAAAACCCGTGAACTCTGGACGGCCAACAACGTCCCGCACGAAGTGCTCACTGGTGATGAAGTGCGCAAGCGTTGGCCCGTGATCGACACACGCGACATCACCATCGCGATTACTGAGCCCGATGCCGGCGTGATACGCGCGCGTGCAGCGACCCAGGCCATCGCGGCCATCGGTCAGCAGAAGGGGGTGAAGCTCGTCATTGGACGCGCGCGACTTGGCGAAATCCGAGGCGGTCAACTGCAGGGGGTCATTCTGGAGGATGGCACCGTCATCCGCGGAGATGCGTACGTCTTTGCTTGTGGACCATGGCTGCGAAAGCTTTTTCCGTACCTCGACAATCGTATGCGCGTTCCATTGGGCTACGTCTGTTACTTCGGCGTCCCCGTCGCCGACGCGCGCTTCACTTATCCGCATCTCCCGAGCTTCAATTTTCCTGGCGTCACCGGATGGGGGGCGTTACCGACGGATAGTCGCGGATTTCGCGTGCGCGGTGCCATCGCACCACCGGCCGCGCCCGGCGCCACGCCACCCGCTCCCGCACCGGCGTCCAGACCAGCCGGCGCAGCATCAGCCGGCGCAGCACCAGTCGGCTCAGCAGCCACGACAACCGCAGCGACGCCACCTCGGCCCGCGTCCCCGGTTGACCTCCTGCAGCAGGATCCCGACACAAGTTCGCGTTGGTCGACACCAGAACGCATCGATGGCACCCGTCGATTTCTGCAGGCGCGATTCCCGCTGCTGGCGAACGCGCCGCTACTGGAAACCCGTGCCTGTCACTACGAATCGAGCATCAACGGCAACTTCATCATCGACCACGTGCCCGAAACCGAAAATGCCTGGATCGCGGGCGTGGGCCAAGCCGAAGGCTTCAAGTTCGCGCCGCTGGTCGGTGAGTACGTTGCCCAGCGGGTGCTGGGCAACGCTGGCGATCCAAAGTTGGCAAGAGCGTTCAAACTGCCGACCGAAGAGTACGAGAAGCCGACGTAAGCGTCGGTCAACGGCCCCCGCGCTTTCCCCAGATCGGAGGGGTGGGCTCTTTGCTCATGCGATCGCTTGGCTTCGCATTCAGCAAGCGCATGGCCTCAGCGACCGCTCGCTCCAACTGCGCATCGCGACCGGCCACCGCGTCCTTCGGCCAGTTCTCAACTTCGATATCCGGGCCGACGCCTTCGTTCTCGACCGCAAACTTCCCGTCGCGAGAGAAGAAGCCAAAGCGCGGAGCGATCATCGAACCTCCATCGACAAATGGCGGCGTGTCGGTCGTCGCGACCAATCCGCCCCATGTGCGCATGCCCACGAGCGGGCCCAGTTGGCGTCGCTTGAACATGTAGGGCATCAGATCACCACCCGAGCCGGCCATTTCGTTGATGATCATCACCTTGGGCCCCCAAATGCCGTTAGCGGGGCTGGTAAACGGATAGCGATCGCCCACGGGGTTGTTGAAGTAGCCGTCGTAATCACGACCCAGGAGATCGACGATATAGTCGGCCGCCGACCCGCCACCGTTGTAGCGTTCGTCCACCACGACGCCTTGCCGGTCCTGCTGCGCGAAGTAGTAGCGATTGAAGCTCGTGTAGCCGGGTTGCCCCGTGTTGGGAAGAAATACGTACGCGATTTTGCCGCCAGACATCGAGTCGACGATGCGGCGATTCTGCTCTACCCAGGCGCGGGTACGCAGCCCCTGCTCGTTGGCAATTGGCACGACGGTGACCTGGCGCGCCCCCTGCAGGTCGGCGCGCGAATTCACCGTTAACACAGTTTGCCGATTGGCCGTGCCGTCGAGCAACCGATAGATGTTATCCGGCGCAACCAATGACACCCCATTGATCGCCAGCACAAAATCTCCGACGCCGACTGCGACACCGGGTGTTGCCAGCGGTGCGCGCAATTCCGGATTCCAACTCTCCGCATCGTAGATCTTCGTGATGCGATAGCGACCGTTCTCGACTGCAAGATCGGCGCCCAACAGCCCACCACTCGCAGTAGGCACGTCGGGTACTTCTCCACCGCGCACATACGAGTGTCCGATGGCGATTTCGGAGCCCATGTTGTCCATCAGGTAATTCAGATCGGCACGGTGCATCACGTAGGGCAGCAATGGCTCATACAGCTTCTTCATTGCAACCCAATCAGCGCCGTGCATGTTTTGCACGTACAGATTGTTCCGCTGGTTCCGCCAGCCTTCATTGAAGATCTGACGAAACTCCTCGCGCGGATCGATATACGCGCGAAGCGTCGCATTCAGGTGACCGGTACCCGCGGTTGGCACGGCACGATCGGCGTCGACGAGAAACAAACCACCCTGCGCACCACCGGTGCGATACAGCAGCTTCCGCCCGTCTGCGCTCACGACGAACTGCGCGACACCCTGCGCGAATGGCGCAGCGCGCCGCGCCGAAAGCTGAAAGCGATGCAGTGTACCGCCGCCACCGCCTGGTCCGGCGCCTCCACCGCCCGTGCCCGTCGGCGGCACTGGTTCGACAAAGAACACGGTGCCCGCCGGTCCGGCGCGCAACTGCGAGTAGTCTCGGTCGACGATGCCCGGTACGGCCAAAATGCGCTGCTGCATTCGGTCAAAATCGATCGTCACCGGACGTACGGGAATCGCCGGCGTCGGTGCCGTCGGCACACTCGCGGGCGGAGTGCGAGCGCTATCTCCTGGCGCGCGCGTACTGTCAGTGCGCGCGCGGCCACTCTCGTCATCGCTTTCGGGGAGCAGCGGCGACGGTTCCGTTTTCGTCAGCACGGCGAGATACAAGGACCGCGTGTCGGGATGGTCGTACTTCGACATGTCGAGCAACGACGAATTGAGTCCAAAATTCGTCGACGCGAAGAACCACAGATACTTGCCGCTGGCATCCCACGCCGGCGATGTCGCATCAGCGAGACCATCGGTCATCTGCTTCACTTGTCCGGACTCGACGTCGTACACGAAAATCGCGCGGAACAGCGACTTGAGGCGTTTGGGATAGGCGAGCCAGCGCGAATCGGGGCTCCACACCGGGACAATCGAACGATCGGCCATGAAGTACGGATCGGTGTCCGCGACCTTCGCCGTGCCGGTGGTAACATCCACGAGCCAAATCCGAAAGTGCGTATCCTGGAACGTGATCTTCCGCCCATTGGGAGACCACGCCGGCGAATAGGGTCGGCTGGGTTCCGGTAGGGCAATCTCACGCGACGGCGCGATCCCATCCTGTGGCGCGATCACCAGTCGGTATTCGCCGGACTTATCGCTGAAGTACGCAACGGAGCGACCATCGGGTGACCAAAGTGGGGCGATCTCGGACGAGCCGCTTGAATTCGTGAGATTTCGGACATCGCCTTTTTCCGCCGGAATCGTGAAGATCTCGCCGCGCGCCTCAACCGCGGCGCGCTTCCCGGTGGACGACAGCGCTAAGCCGGTGATGCGGGTCGACACATCTTTCCACTGCGCCATCATCCACGAGAAATCACCGGCAGCGGTGATGTTCACCACGTGCGACCGTGCCGACTTGGGATCGTACTCGTGGAGGTAGCCGGCCTGTTCGAATACCACCACGCCGGCCCCAGCATCCAACGACTTCACGTCGTAGTCGGTAAACTTCGAGACTTGCGCCAGTTTCCTGGACTTCGTGTCGAACGACCACACGTTGGACACACCATCGCGATCAGACAGGAAGTACACTACGTCACCCAGCCACGCCGGATCCATCTCTTTCGTACCAGCGAACGG
>JANLVM010000559.1:0-1883 GCA_031364015.1 Gemmatimonadaceae bacterium | reverse complement strand
TCGCACGAAGGCGGCCGATCTGTTGGGTATCAGTGTGCGGACACTGAGGAACAAGCTCAATGGTCCGGGGCGAGAGATTGAGGGTGAGGAGGAGTAGGAAGACCGCATGCGACCTCCCGGAGATGTGCTTTGTTGGTGGTGGCGCGGGATGGCGCCCATGCGATCGCACATCTTCGACAATCTTGGGGTGGAGCGCGAGAACGTGGCCTTCGACGACTTTGGCTGAGGGTGCGAACGGCGGCTTGGCGAAGCAGGATACCCGACGAAACTACGATACCGGATGCCGGACGAACGACGATACCGGTATCGCGGTTCCCGGCGGTTTTTCGATCAGGTCAAAGCGGTAGAGGCCGAAGAGCGTGCCCGCAGCCGCCGTTTTCCCGCTGTGACGCGTATTGAGTTAGGCGGAACCAGCGCCGGAGCCTGGTACACGGATCGCCGCACGAGCATCGACTGCATCGGCTGTTCGATGGACATACGCAATGAATTCTGCAGGTGACAACTCCGACGTCGCAGCGTACATAGCGTCACGGACGCTTCGCACCCACGTCATGCAATTCACCGTAGCGTCACCCGCGTGGACTTGCGGCTTATCGGCCTTGGCTGTCATCGGTGGCTACCTCCCGAGGCGAGTGAATCGCGATGGCCTTATAGCCGGCCTCGAGATTCACGGCATTAAACTGGCGAATCTTGTCAAACCGAACGATATGCCGAAAGTTCCAGCTGACCACGATGTCGGCGTCCGCCACCGTGGCCAACGCGATGTGGAGCATGTCGTTCCGAAACCGTGCCGGAACAATCTGATGCGCCGCATACCGCGCC
The DNA here is from genome assembly GCA_031364015.1 of Gemmatimonadaceae bacterium. Taxonomy (GTDB): domain Bacteria; phylum Gemmatimonadota; class Gemmatimonadetes; order Gemmatimonadales; family Gemmatimonadaceae; genus Gemmatimonas. Next base: position 1,061 of record JANLVM010000559.1, on the reverse strand, counting down.
GCCAAGTCCAGCGCGTCTGGCGAGAGCGCGATGGTGGGTCCAGCCAGCGGGCGGAGTTCGGCATAGAGCCTGCGAACCTGCTCAGGGGCGCCTTCCAGCTCAGCGGCCAGCAGATCGGAAAGAAACGGCTGCAACCGGGCCGCGTGAAAGTCATTCATCAAGGCACGAGACCACTGCGCGAACTCGGAGTCGAAGTAGCCGCCGAGGACCGATGTATCGACGTAAACGCGTGGGAGGCGCATGCTCTAATCTACTGCGATCTCAGAGCGCGCGCATAGCGCGCAATTCATGGTTAGAGTTAAGTCAAGTCGCGCGATGTGGTTCTCATGCTATTACGCTGCCCATGGCGCACGGCGTGCATTCACATCTCCCGACGTGCAGGCGATCATCGTTGCACGCAGCGACGAACGACACCCGCATGCCAACCTCCCGCTCCGTTGGGTCTCGGCCGATGACGGTCGCAGAAAAAGCCAGGCTGGCCGAGCTCGTCCAGCGTTTTCGCGAGGTTGACGAATGTCGCGACTCCGCTTGGCGGGATCTCGCTGAAGTGCGGAGATCACGCGCGCCAGACACTCTCTACAGCACAAGCCAATCATGACCGCCGCGATTGAGGAGAATCTGCTCGATGCCGTGATCGGCCTGCCGGGCAACCTGTTCCCCACCACCTCGATCCCCGTCGCGATTCTGGTGTTCGACCGTGCCCGTAAAAAAGGTGGCGTGCGTGAGGCCTGTCAGGACGTGTTGTTCATCGACGCCAGTCGTGACTTTCAGTCGGGCAAAAACCAGAACACGCTGCGTGACGAACACATGGCGCGCGTGCTGGACACGTTTCGCGCGCGAGTCCCTGCGACCAAGTACGCGCACGTGGCGAGTGTGGCAGAAATCGGCACCAACGACTTCAACCTCAACATCCCGCGGTACGTCGACACATTCGAGGAGGAAGCAGAGATCGATGTCGCGGCCGTAGAGCTGGAGATTGAGCGGCTGGAGCGCGAGTTGACGGAGGTACGGACGCGTATGAAGCAGTACCTCAAAGAGCTGGGTGTATGACCAAGAAGCCG
>JANLVM010000688.1:0-2482 GCA_031364015.1 Gemmatimonadaceae bacterium | reverse complement strand
CGCGTTCTATCAGTACAACACGGCGGTGGAACGCGGCACGCTCAACGCGCGATTCAGCTGGGAGTTCTCACCGTTATCGTACCTGTACATCGTGTACAACGACCGGCAAGCCGTGCTCAACGGCGCGACACCGACGGCGCGTTCGCTGATTGTGAAGCTGAGCTGGTTGCGACAGTTGTAGCGGTCAATATTCGCGGCGTGCCAGGCCCGCGCGCCGCCGCGTTGGCAGACGTGTCGTGGCTGGCTAAAGTCGATGCGATCGCGAGCACTCCTTGCACACACCGGGCCCTTCCTGTATGGTTAGCCCATATGAAGACTACGGTTGATATATCTGACGCGCTCTTTGACAGCGCACGACGGCTGGCGGTTCAGCGTGGGAGCACCATGCGCGCTCTGATCGAGGAGGGGCTGCGCGCGGTGCTGCAGGCGCATCGGAGCGCGCCGCGTCGCTACGCGCTCCGCGACGCGAGCGTCGGCGGCGACGGACTGATCGAGGGCGTGGAACTGGGCGACTGGGCGCAGATTCGCGCCATGATCTACGACGAGAGCACCCGGTGATTGCCGTCGACACCAACGTGCTCGTGCAGGCGCACCGGCAGGATGCGCCCTTTCATCCGGCGGCGAAAGAGATGCTGGCGCAACTCGCCGCCGGACCATCACCGTGGGCCATTCCCTGGCCGTGTCTTCACGAGTTCCTGGCGATCGTCACGCATCCGCGAATCTTCCGCACGCCCACGCCGCTCACCGCAGCCTGCGATCAGGTCGATGCGTGGCTCGAGGTTCCTACCATTCGACTCTTGAGTGAAGACCGCGACGCGCACTGGCCAATTCTGAAGCCGTTGTTGACCACCGGGCGCATCGCGGGACCGCGAGTCCATGATGCGCGTGTGGCGGCGCTCTGTCTCGCGCATGGCGTCTCCACGCTGCTGAGCGCCGACCGCGACTTCAGTCGGTTCCCCGCACTCGACGTGCGCAATCCACTGGTCTGAGCGGCGTCACTGCTGTCGTGCGCGAGGTACACCGGTGCCATGCCGCCGACGCCGATTTCGCGCTCGATGCGGTAGGAGTCGGCGAGAGCGGTTGCGAGGCGCGAATAACGTCCGTCACGCGAGGGCGCTCGTCAGGAGGTCGTCGACGCCAAGCACTGATGACCACTGACGCAAATATGAGACGTCTAACGCGTCGCGATTGAGCTCAATGAGCTGATGGACGTCTCGCCGCGCGCCCGATGAGCAGGAGCCGAGCACGGAGCCGAGCACGGAGCCGATGGCAACCGACACCGTCACGTCCAACATCATGCAGGCCACGACCCGATCGGCGTCTCGTGCGGCGATGGCCATAGTTTATGCGGTGCGCCGTGCGTGAATGGCAGCGGCGCCGTCGGTGAGCACTATTCGCCGGCGCGCAAGCTGAGAGGCAGTGCTGGGTCGATCTCCAGACCGGGATCGCGCGTGACCTGTGCGGTGCGCCCGATCGTGGGCAGCAACTGTACAGCGGGCCGGTTCCTGCGGGCCGTTAGCCAGACAACGGTACCAAGTACCGTAACCGCCGTTACGATCACGCCAAAAGCGATCAATCCGAAGCGCGATGCCGGCGAGACCGTGACTGCTCTCGCCGCAGTTGTGGTCGTCGTGTCGGCCACGAGAGCGCGCGCGAAGTCGCCACACGTGGTGAACCGGTCGGCGGGCGATTTCGACAGCGTGCGCTGCACCGCCGCATCCACACTCTCCGACACTGCGGGTCGCGCCGTGCGAATGCTGCGCGGCGTTTCCGATATCACGCGCGCGATGATCATCTGCGCGGTGGCCTCGGTGTGTGGCGGCTCACCCATGAGCATTTCGTACATGAGCGCGCCCAGCGCATACTGATCGCTGCGCGCCTCCACCGCGCGTTCGCCGGCCGCCTGCCCGGGACTCATGTAGTGCGGCGTGCCGGGTGAGAGACCCGTCTGCGTCACGCGCTCAGCACCGGCCCGCGCCACCGCGAGGGCAATACCGAAATCGGCAATAACCGGCTGGCCCGCCTGCAGCAGGATGTTCTCCGGCTTCAAGTCGCGATGCACCACGCCGCGCGCGTGCGCGAAATCGATGGCAGCGGCCAGTAACGTCACCAACCGAACCACCTCGTCGACGGGCAGTTGCTGTTCGCGCTGCAACCGCGCTCGCAATGTCTCGCCTTCGATGGACGGCATCACGTAGTACAACAAACCATCCGCGTCGCCCGAATCGAACAGCGGCAGCAAGTTCGGATGCTGCAGAGTGGCGGTGACCTTGATCTCGCTCAGGAATCGCTCAGCGTTCAATACGGCACCGAGTTCCGGCTTGAGAACATTTACGGCAACGTGTCGATCGTGCTTGACATCGTGCGCGAGATACACCGCGGTCAAGCCACCGGCGCCGAGTTCGCGTTCGATGCGGTAGCGGGTGGCCAAGGCCGCAGTGAGTCGGTCGATACTTGTCATCACAGCCTCGCCATGGGTAGG
>JANLVM010000684.1:0-3933 GCA_031364015.1 Gemmatimonadaceae bacterium | reverse complement strand
GATACTTCCACCTGTCTCGCGCGATTGGTCGCACGGCGTTAGCGGTTGGCCCGCGCGCCCGCGTGAAGTACGGGATTGCGGTGCGCACCAACGCGTTGCGCGCGCTCGAGATCGCGCCGCGACATCCTGGTGCGCTGCACGTCATGGGCGTCTGGAACGCCGAGATCATGCGGCTGAACAGCATCATACGCCTGGTGGCGAAGGCGTTTCTTGGGGGGAAGATCTTCGATACCGCGAGTTGGAGCGAAGCCACGCGATACATGGAACAGTCGGTCGCGGTCGATCCGGCACGCCTGGTGCATCGGCTCGATCTGGCGCGCGTGTATCGTGACACCGGGCGAAAAGCGGATGCGCGCGCGGCGTACACGGCGGCGATTGGACTGTCTGCAATCGACGCCAACGATGACATGTACAAGCGTGAGGCTGAGCAGGAACTCGCGAAGCTGGGGAGGTAGGGGGTGGAAGACGGGAGACGGGAGACGAACCGCGTCTCGAGTCTCCCGTCTTCCGTCTTCCGTCTTCCGTCTTTACAACTTCCCCATCACCTCTCGCCCGCGCCGCATCCCGCGCTGCGCCATACGCCGCGCGGCGCGCTCGCCGTCGTCCCAGGCATCCTCAAGCGCTCCGCCGCCGCGCTGATAGGCGCGCCGTGCTTCCTGTCGCAGGCGCTTCCGGGTTGCCTCGCCCGCGGCGGGTGCCAACAAGAGTGCCGCCCCGGCGCCCACTAACGCGCCGATCAAGAGTCCCAGACCGAACCCCTGAGCGCGGCTCGCACTGTCGTTATTTCTCCCAAGCATATGACCTCCCATCAGAGAAGTTGGCAGTAAATTGGTGCGCATGACCGCCGCGCCCTTTAATGCCGTGAAGCGGGCCGCCGCGCTGCGTGAGCAACTCGGCCAAGCCCAGATTGAATATTACGTACGTGACCGCCCAGCCTTGTCAGACACGGAATACGATCGACTGTTCCGTGAATTGCAGGCATTGGAGAGCACCAATCCGGAACTTTTCACTCCAGATTCGCCCACCCAGCGGGTCGGGGTTGCGCTCCAGTCCGGATTCCGCTCGCATCGGCACATGGCGCGGATGCTCTCCCTGGACAACGCCTTCGACGACGACGAGTTGCGGGCCTTCGAACAATCGATTGTGCGCGTTGTCGGCGAGGACGTTCAGAAGCTCGGCTATACCGTCGAACTCAAGATCGACGGCGCCGCCATCGCGCTCACCTACGAACATGGCGTCCTGGTCAGGGGTGCAACAAGAGGCGACGGAACCGAGGGCGAGGATGTCACGGTTAACATTCGCACGGTCAAAGCCATACCGCTTCGGCTGCGCGGTACAGGGCATCCGGATCGGTTGGAGATTCGCGGTGAGTTGTATTTGCCGTTTGACGGTTTCGAGAAGATGAACGAGGCGCGCGTGGCGTCTGGCGAGCCGGTGTTTGTCAACCCACGCAACGCGGCGGCGGGCTCACTGCGGCAGCTTGACGCCTCCATAACTGCGCAACGTCCCCTGCGCTTCTTTGGATACGCGGCGGTGCTTCCCGACGGCAGTGCGCCCGCGCGATCGCAGTGGTCGCTGCTCGACCAGTTGGTGGATTGGGGGATACCCGTCGCGCCGCATCGACAACGGTGTGCGACGATTGACGGCGTCGCCGCGTGGGCGAACACTGTCGAGCATGTAACGCGCGCAGAGCTGGGCTTCGCGATTGACGGTGGCGTGGTGAAGGTCAACGACATGGCGTTGCAAGATGAACTGGGCGTGCGCAACGACCGCACACCGCGGTGGGCCATCGCGCGAAAATTCGCACCCGACATGGCGGAAACAACGTTGATCCGTATCGACGTCAATGTCGGTCGCACCGGTGTGCTCACGCCGTTCGCCGTGCTCGAACCCGTGGACGTCGGTGGCGCGACGGTCACCTATGCCTCGCTGCACAACGCCGATCAGATTGCCAGGAAAGATCTTCGCGAGGGGGATCGGGTACAGGTCGTCCGCGCCGGTGATGTAATTCCCTATGTCCTCGGACCAGTCCCCGAGCGGCGTACGGGAACAGAGACGCCCTGGCACATGCCGAAACGGTGTCCGCGTTGCAATACCTCGACGCAGCGTTATGGCGATGACGTGGCCACGTATTGCCCGAACGTGGCCTGTCCCGGACGGCAGCTGGAGGGCTTGGCGCACTTCGTGTCGAAGGACGCGATGGACATCGACGGGCTCTCGTACGAACGCATCAGGCAGTTGCTCAAAGCGGAATTGGTGCACGATTTCGCCGACTTGTACGACGTCACGATCGAACAGCTGTCGGCGCTCGAGCGCTTTGCGCAGAAGAGTGCCGAAAATCTCGTGGCGGCGATCGCGATATCGAAACAGCAACCGTTGTCGCGCTTGCTGTTTGGACTGGGCATTCGTCACGTTGGTGCGCAGGCCGCACAATTGCTGGCTCGACACTTCGGCAGCATAGACGCGATCATCGCGGCCACAACCGGGCAACTGGTCACCGTGCGCGGTATCGGTGACATCATTGCGCAATCGGTGGCCGACTACGTGGTCGACGACACGTCGCGCGCGCTGATCGAACGACTGCGCGAACGTGGACTCAACCTCAGCGAGCCGCGGGCGGTCACGGCCGACGGTCCCCTGTCCGGTGCAACCGTCGTCATTACCGGCACACTGCCCGGACTGTCACGCGGCGAGGCGACCGCACTGGTGGAACAGGCTGGCGGACGGGTCACGAGCAGCGTATCCAGGAAAACGTCGTTTGTGGTGGCTGGCGACGAGGCGGGTACCAAAATGGACAAGGCCGTCGAATTGGGGGTGCCGGTTATCGACGAGAAAGAGCTGCGCCGACGCGTTGGGGTGCCATAGGCGTGCCTTGAATGGTCGTGTCCGTCACAATCAGCGACGTTTGCCCGCCTTGACGTGACCGCCCCACATAGCGAGCGTCGTACCCACGGTAACCCCTGCATGACGTACGGTCATCGAACACCCAGGCGAGTACTCCATTGACTTCCACGCTCCCATTTCTCGCCACCCGCACGGTGGCGGTACCGGTCGACTTTTTTACGGCCCTTCGTCGGGCGGTCGAGTCGCCCCTATCGGCCGTGACCGTCGATTCGGTCCGCGATGCGGGATACCATGCCGGACAAGCGCTCTTCGACGCGTTCTCGACGTGGCTTGCCGAGCGGGGTGAAAGCGCGCCAGCTTCGCTGAACGACGCACGGTTCGCGTCGTTGACCGGTGATTTTTTCGCCGAGTTCGGATGGGGCCAACTGCAGATCACGTCGTTGAGCGACGCCGTGCTCGCGGTCGACACTGATGACTGGGGCGAGGCTGAGGGGCATGGTGGCGGCTGTCACGTGTCGACCGGCCTGTTCGCGGGCTTTTTTGGCCGCTTGGCCGATGCGCCGATTGCGGTGCTGGAAGTCCAATGTCGAGCCGCTGGCGATGCCCGCTGCCGTTTTCTGCTCGGATCCATCGACGTGCTGGGGTATGTGCACGAGGCGATGGGTCGCGGCATTCCCTACGACCGAGCGGCGGCCAGCGCCTGAATGTACGAAACGACCCGACGCGGAAAACGTGAACAGGTAGCTTAACCGCAGTCCAAGCCGCTACGCCCCGGGGATCAGGCCAGCATACTTGGGATTGGGCTTGAGCTCGTCGCCCACCAGAATTTCCCGATCCCACGGGAGCACGATGGCGCTTTCGGTCGCGAGCGCATGGAAGTCGGGCACGTAGGAGCCTGTGCTGAAGCTCACTGCGGTGCGCACTTCCTTCGACCCCGCGTTGACCAGCGCACCGACCGCGAGTCGCATGGTCGCGCCCGAGCTGCACGTTTCGTCGACCACCAGTACGCGCTTGTTTCTCACGTCGGCAGGTGCGGCCCCAAACACCGCCGGCGTGTCGCGCACGGTGTCGGCGCTGTAGCGACGTGAG
>JANLVM010000473.1:0-4824 GCA_031364015.1 Gemmatimonadaceae bacterium | reverse complement strand
ATACCATCGTCGAGTCGCCGGGGCTGGAGATCCTCGTGCAAACGGAACGACACCGGGAGGTGTTGAGCGACGTGGTTCGGGAGGTGCCGGTCATTGCCGGGAACCTGTGGCACGACACCGAGACTGCCGTGCTGATGCGCGAACACGGCGTGCGACGCATTTGCACTCGCGACACCGACTTTCATCGGTTTGCGTTCCTCGAACCGGTCGATCCGATGGTCGCCGAGCCTTAGGCTGAATTTGCGCACGCACTCCCTCGCCCAATCCCTACCGCGATGAGTGGGGTTCTCGAACGACTCTCGGCCGCCCTCGCCGACCGCTACCGCATCGAGCGCGAGCTCGGCGCGGGTGGCATGGCGACCGTCTACCTCGCGCACGACCTCAAGCACGACCGCAAGGTCGCGATCAAGGTGCTGCGCCCCGAACTCGCGGCCGCTCTCGGCCACGAACGATTCCTGCGCGAGATCACCACCACCGCGAACCTGCGGCATCCGCACATCCTCCCCCTCTACGACTCGGGCGAGGCCGGTGGGTTCATCTTCTATGCGATGCCGTTCGTGGAGGGCGAGACGCTGCGCGACCGGCTCGTGCGTGAGAAGCAGCTGCCGCTCGACGACGCGTTGCGGATTGCGCGCGAGGTCGCCGACGCGCTCTCGTACGCGCATGGGCGCGGCGTGGTCCACCGCGACATCAAGCCGGAGAACATCCTGCTCGAGAGTGGGCATGCGGTGGTCGCCGACTTTGGGATCGCGCGAGCCGTGAGCGCGGCGGGTGCCTCGTCGCTCACGCAGGCGGGCACCGCGATCGGCACACCGACCTACATGAGCCCCGAGCAGGCCGCAGGCGAGCAGGACCTCGACGGGCGCAGCGATCTGTACGCGCTCGCCTGCGTCACCTACGAGATGCTCGCGGGGCAGCCGCCGTTCACGGGTCCGACGGTCGAGAGTCTGATCCATCAGCATCTCGCTGCGGCGCCGCGGCCGGTGACGCAGCTGCGCAGCGCGGTGCCGACGGCGGCGGCCAATGCCGTGCAGCGCGCGCTCGCGAAGAATCCGGCGGATCGATTCGTGAGTCTCAGTGAGTTCAGCGCGGCGCTGGGCGGCGAGTCACGTTCGGGTCCGGTGAGCGCAGATGCCGCCAAACCGCGCGGTCGCAGGGCGCGTGCGCTCGTTGCCATCGCTGCGGTCGCACTCATCGGCTTCGTCTGGCTCGGTCTGCGAGGCTCGCGCTCCGACGCCGGCCGCGACCCCGACGTGATCGCGGTGCTGCCGTTCCGCGTCGGGGGCGACCCGTCGATCGACTACCTGCGCGAGTCGATGCTCGACCTGTTGCAGGCTCGGCTCAGCAGCGGCAACGGGCCACGCACCGTCGAACCGCGCACGCTGCTCGCCGCCTGGCGGCGGGCCGTGCGCAGCGAGAGAGAGGACCTCTCCGAGGAAGCCTCGCGCGAACTGGCCACCAAACTCGGCGCCGGACGCGTGCTGCTCGGCAGTGCGATCGCGACGCCGACCGAACTGACACTCACTGGCACGCTGATGCGCGTCGGCGACGGCGCGGTGCTCGCGCGCGAGCACGTTTCCGGTGCGCCCGACAGCATCGCCGTGCTGGTGAACCGTCTCACGGCGGCGCTGCTGATCCGCGAGGCCGGTGAGGCGGGAGAGCGAAGCGCTGGTCTAGCCGCCGCGCCGCTCGCTGCGCTCCAAGAGTATCTCGCCGGTCGCAAGGCGTACCGGCGCGGCGATTACTTCGGCGCGATGAAGCTCTATGGCCAGGCCTTCGCACGCGATTCGAACTTCGTCGAGGCCGCCTTCGGGATGGTCGCCACGAATGCGTGGATCGGAACGGTGTTCACTTCGGAAGGCTACGAGGTGATCCCGCAGGTGCATCGGATGCGCGACCGGCTCGGCGCGCGGGATCGCGGTCTCTTCCTCTCGATGCCTGCCGTCGGTCCCCAGTATCCGCGATCCTCCGACTACGCCGCCGTGATCGCGCAGGCCGAGCGCGCGGCGACCGAGGCCCCGGATAGTCCGGAGCATTGGCATATGCTCGGTCAGCTGCTCACGTCGTACGGTGCTGCCGTCGGACTGACCGACGTGCGCCGGCGCGAAGCGGAGGCGTTCGACCGTGCGATCGCCCTCGACTCAAGCTTCACGATCGCGATCGGCGCGCGACTCGGCGCAGCCGTGGCCACGCGCGACACGGCAGCGGTCGCCCGATTCGCAAAAGTGCTCGAAGCGCGCGTCGAGAACGGTTTCGCCGACGACTTCCTGCTCTGGGCCGCCGCGCGAGTGCTGGGTGACAGCGTCACGGCGATCCGTTGGCGCGACCGCATGGACGGGCTGGACCGCACCGACCGGATGCAGAAGCTGGTGAAGATCTCGCTCTTCGGCTCATTGTATGCCTTGCCCGCGAGCGATGCGCGGTGGGCCGTACGCCGGATGCGGCAGGAGGCATCCGATGACGTGGAGCGTGGTGGTGCACTTCTCGGCGACCTGGCGGTGCGATTCTCCGAGGGCAGGGCGGAAGTCGGCGACGTCAGTGCGCCCTACGGGCCAGGATGGGTGACGACGCTGGTCCAGCAAGCGCTCATCGAGCCGGCATATCGCGGCCTCGCCACGAAGGCGATCGCCGACGAGGCGACGGGGGCATACCGCGTCGCGATGCCTGATGGCCGTCAGATCCGTTGGCCCCCGGTGCAGTTCTGTCTCGCACAACTCGTCAGGTTGACGGGCGGCGACACGACCGGAACCGTCGCAGCGATCGCCGGGCTTCGCAGCTTTGCGGAGACCGCGCCTCAGGGATTCTCCCCAGAGCAGTGGCAGCAGCACGAGAGCCGCGTCTGTCCGTTGCTGTTGGACGTACTGCGTGAGCGCCCGCCGGTTGCGGGCACGCGCTGGGCGCGCCTTGACGCGCTCGATTCGCTCGTGCGGCTCGGACCGCGATCCTTTCTCGGGCTGATTGGAACGTCGCCAGTGGCCTTCGCCAATTTCACCATCGCTCGTCTGCGCGAGGAGCAGGGTGACCTAACGGCAGCACTGGCCGCGATCCGCCGACGTGAAGTCGACGCCTTCCCCGCCTATCTCTGGAGTCGGCCCGCCTTCCTGCGGCAGGAGGGCCGCCTCGCCGCGCTCGTCGGCGACAACGCAGGGGCCAAGCGCGCGTACGACGAGTACCTTCTCCTGCGAACCGCTCCCGATGCGCCCTTCCGGCCGCAGCGGGACTCCGTGATCGCGGAGCGTGCAGCGCTGGAGCGGGATCTCCGACGGTGACAACGATCTTCCCTTGCACCCGATGATCCCCGACCGCCTCGCCGCAGCCCTCGGCGACCGCTACCGCATCGAGCGCGAGCTCGGCCAAGGCGGCATGGCCACGGTGTTTCTGGCGCACGACCTGAAACACGATCGAAAGGTCGCGTTGAAGGTGTTGAAGCCCGAACTCGCCGCAGTGCTCGGCGCCGAGCGCTTCGTCGTCGAGATCAAGACCACGGCCGCGCTGCAGCATCCGCATATCCTGCCGCTGTTCGATTCGGGCACGGCGGACGGCTTCCTGTACTACGTGATGCCGTTCATCGACGGCGAGACGTTGCGGGACAAGCTGAATCGCGAGACGCAGCTCGGTGTAGAGGAGGCGGTACGGATCGCGACCGATGTGGCGAGCGCACTCCACTACGCCCACACGCACGGCGTGATCCATCGCGACATCAAGCCGGAAAACATCTTGCTGCACGACGGTCGGCCGATGGTGGCCGACTTCGGCATCGCGCTCGCGGTGAGCGCGGCGGCGGGCGGGCGCATGACCGAGACGGGCCTCAGCCTCGGCACGCCGCATTACATGAGCCCCGAGCAGGCCACCGCCGAGAAGGAGATCACCGCGCGGTCGGATGTCTACTCGATCGGCTCGGTGCTTTACGAGATGCTCACCGGGAACCCGCCGCACATGGGCGCCTCGGCGCAGCAGATCATCATGAAGATCATCACCGAGACGCCGCAGGCGGTCACGGTGCTGCGCAAGTCGGTGCCGCCCAACGTGGCGGCGGCGGTGGCGAAGTCGCTCGAGAAGCTCCCCGCCGACCGCTTCGAGAGCGCCGCGAAGTTCGCCGAGGCGCTGCAGGACCGCGGGTTTGGGGCGACATCGACTGCGGCATCGCATTCGGTAGCCGGGGGTCGAACATGGATCGGTCGCACGGCGGGGGCGGCCATCGTCGCCGTGCTCGTGGTGGCGACGGTATGGGGATGGATGCGCGCTTCCGGAGCGCTCGAGCAACGGAACATGCGACTCCTCATCGATTTCCCTGAGGGGCGCGCGCCGATCTTCCAGCCTGGCGGTTCCTTCGCCCTCTCACCTGATGCATTGCGACTCGTCTACATGGGTGGAGGTCGACGCGCGGGCGGGAGCGACAGCTGGCGGCTGTGGATCCGTCCGCTCGATGCCCTCACGGCTGATTCCGTTCCCGGCAGTGAGCGCGCGCATTCACCTGCTTGGTCGGCAGCCGGCGATTCCGTGGTCTTCGTCGTCGGTGGCGAGTTGCGCGTCTTCTCAATCCTCCCGGGTGGCGGCGTGGCGACGATCCGGCGCGGCGACGACATCGGGTATGGCCTGTCCTGGTCGCGCGAGGGGGGAATCCTGTTCGCGACGCGCGATGGCCTGCTGCGCATCGCTCCCTCAACAGGCGCAGTGGACACGTTGGTCAGGCGCACCGGATCCGGGCCGTCGTTCGGCTGGCCGCACTGGGTCGAAGACGGCCCGGGCGCCACGTTCACGCTGCTCGATCGGCAGTCGCTATCGAACCGGGTGCTGTTGGCGCGCGGAGATGGCTCCGTGCGC
>JANLVM010000465.1:0-15817 GCA_031364015.1 Gemmatimonadaceae bacterium | reverse complement strand
GCGCACGGATGGCCGGTCAAGTCGCCGTCCGCCACGATGTACTTATGGCTCAACGTCCCCGACGGCTACGACGACTGGGGTTGGGTAGACGCGCTGATGAACGGACCGGGCGTCGTGGTCACTCCAGGCATCGCCTTTGGCGAAGCAGGACGCGGCCATTTCCGCGTGTCGCTGGTGCAGCCGCCTGACGTACTGGCGCAGGCGGCTGCGATGATCGCCAGCGTTACTTCGCTGGTGCCGGTTCTTTGATCGAGAAATCCCATTGGACCTGCACCTCGTTGTCGATGGGATTGAGCGGCGGATCGAACCCCACGCCGTAATCCTTGCGCAACAGCGTAAACTGGCCGCGGAATCGACCCATGCCCTTGTCGTAGAACACCATGTATGCCGGAACGCTGATGCGCTTGGTCACGCCACGCATGGTCAAGTCGCCCGAGATATCGAAAATCTTTGGTGTCGACTGCGTGATGCGCACGGATTTGAACGTGATGGTCGGATACGTGGCGACATCGAAGAACGCGTCGCTTTTGAGATGATTGTCGCGCATCGTGAGGCGCGTGTTGACGCTGTTGGCCTCGATCGTGATGGAGACCGTCGACGCGTCGAGGTCGGCAGGATCGAGATGAATATTGGCCGTCCACTTGTCGAAGTAACCGTGCGCGCTCAACAGGCGCGAGTCGGCCACAAAGTTGATCTCACTGTGAGCGGGGTCAATGACGTATGGCTTGGACGTGCCCAGCGGACGCGCCGCCAGCAGGAGTGGCAGGGCGAGGAGCGCAACGACGCGAGTCGAGGAAAACATGGGGTGCTCGGTTCTAAAGGTCTGTAGCAAGCTCTTCCGTGAAATCGAAAGTGGATGCCATGAATATAGTACAGTACTGAGAGAAATATAGATGGCGCTAGTCACACGTCAAGTGCGACAGCGGCGATTTCCGACTTGTTCGCGGTATACCGGTCGGATGATCTTCCACCGGTGCCGATTCTGATTGTTTCTCGAACTCCACCTGATGACCGAGCTTGCCGAGGCTGTGAATTCTGAGGACGTGGGTGCCGATGACCGGGACGTCACGCTGGCGACCGTTCAACCGTCCCCCACGCGGCCTGAACCCACGCGGCCTGACCCCACGCGGCCTGACCGCGCGGACGCGCCGGTGTCAGAGGTGACCGAGCGATTTCTGCGCGCAGTGATCGACAAGGTCCCCTTGGAACGCATTGAGGAGCTGCACTTGTTCGCGCCGTTGCGTCAGGGCGGAACCGAGACCGGCATCGCCGTCGTGGCGGCGCGCGTACCGGTACCAACTCCCGGGGACGAACTGCCGGATAGCGCGAGCGCGCCAGTTGTTCGGCACACCGTGTATACCGCACGTTATCGACTGATCCTCAAAGGTCCGGAACGTGGCACTTGGGAGGCCGACGTTGTGGACGAAGCGGACGCACCCCTCCTCACGGTCGAGATGGTGGTGCGTGGTGTGCAGCGTCGCGCCGGTGAGGACACCGAGATTCTCCGCTACTCCGATCGACAGATCGCTCGCGCACTCCGCGTGGAATGGCCGCTACCCACCGCGTGAACAACGACGCGTCGAACCCGCAGGCACTTCAGGCCGACCGTGATTCCTTTCGCGCATTCTTGCGCGATCATAGTCTGCCGATTACGGCGCAACGGATGGCCATTGCCGATGTGGTGCTTGGTACGGAACGCCATGTGTCAGCGGAAGAGGTGGCGGACGCACTGCGCGCACGCGGAGCGCGTGCCGGCACCGCAACGGTGTACCGGACACTGGAGGTGCTGGTACGCAGCGGTCTCGTGGTCGAGCGGGATTTCGGCGAAGGATTCAAGCGCTACGAGGCGTCACGCGGCATTCCTCATCATGAGCATCTGCTGTGCAGCGTGTGCGGGCGCGTCACCGAATTTCGTGACGAGCGGCTCGAGCGCATGACGACACTGCTGGCCGAAGCGCATGATTTTTCGCGACAACGTCATCGACTGGTCATCTACGGCCTGTGCGGAGACTGTCGTGGCGGCACGGCGCGTCCTCGTACGTAACAGGCCCACAAACTTGTCCCTTCCATCCGCGCGCATCCATGGCTGCTGATTCACTGACCGTGCTGGTGGCGTTCACGGCAGGGCTGTTGAGTTTTCTCAGTCCGTGCGTACTACCTCTGGTGCCAAGCTATCTGACGTTCATCACGGGACTGGGCCTGGAGGACGTCTCGCGGACTCGGCGGACCACGCTGCTGCATGCGACGCTGTTCGTGCTCGGTTTCTCGTTTATTTTCGTCGCGCTGGGTGCCGGAGCGACGGTGTTTGGTCAGCTCATGCTGGCCTATCGCTCATGGATCGCACGCGCCGGCGGAGTGCTCATGATTGTCATGGGGCTGTGGATGCTTGACGTGCTGCGTCTGGATGCGCTGCAGCGCGAACGTCGCGTGCATTTGAGTGCCAAGCCGGTTGGATATCTGGGGACGGTTTTTGTGGGCATCGCGTTTGGCGCGGGATGGACGCCCTGCCTGGGTCCGATACTTGGCGCGATCCTGATGCTCGCCGCCAACGAAACGGAAATGGCCAAAGGGATCGGCATGCTTGCCGCGTACTCGGCCGGACTGGCGCTGCCGTTTCTGATCGCCGCGATCGCTTTCGAACGTTTTCTCTCGTTCTTTCAGTCGTTCAAGAAGCATCTGGGCACGGTAAACCGTATCGCCGGCGTGCTGCTCATTGTGGTGGGTGTCCTGATGTTAACCGGCTGGTTTGCGCGGCTCGCGGCGCTGTTGCAGCCGCTGACACCGGAGTTCCTGCTCGATCGCCTCTAGCGACAGCGGTGCTCTGCAGCGGTGCTCTGCGCTTCTCTCGCTCGTTTGTGCGACTGGTCGCACGAGGTGCGCCGTGCATATCTTTTGCGTGACGGCCATCACCGTCGCGACGTACTGGGCCATGATGTGTTGACCGTAAACCACAGCCGTCTCGACAGCGCGCAGTACCGAGAGACGGGACAACCAGCTCAGCTATAGCGACCTTTTTGACGGGCACCGCAACTAGTTGGCGTCAGTGGTGGTAGTAGGCGAGCAGGTGTTGAGTGCCTCGGCCCACGGTGGTAGTCTTCGGTCTGCCAGGCACCTTTGCCACGGAGCACCTGCGATCCGGCAGGTGCGTCTAAAACGAGTACGTAACGCGCGGTGGTCGACTACGGCCAATCGCGCACCACCAATTCAGGAGTTCATCCAATGCGCCCCAGTATTCGTTCGTCCACGTCGCTGGTGTCGCGTCGTGAGCTTGCCCGCGCAATCCGACCGACAATGCGCGTCCGCACCTTGCTCGCCGCCGCGGCCGTTGTGACGCTCGCAGCCTGTGGCGATTCGAAGAGCGACACCGCGCTCAATAGCGACTCGGTATTGGGTCGCGACCTCGCGATGGCGGCGACCGACACCAACGCGCTGCCAAAGCTCCAGGACGTCCCAACCATGCCGCCGCCCGTAGAAGCACCGGTGGTCGTGGCACCGAGGCCCAGGCCGACACCGAAGCCCGTGCGTCCGAGATCTGCTCCGACCGCAACAGCGCCAACGCCAACGCCGGCGCCACGTGGTGCAAAAACGGGTGTGCTTGATGCGGGCACGTCCTTACAGTTTGCCGCGAGTGCAATGGTGTGCAGCAACACCACGCAGGTTGGTGAAAAGTTCTCCGCGCAGCTTTCGCAGTCGGTGAGTGGCAGCAACGGGGTGATGATTCCAGCCGGTGCGACGGGCACCTTTCAAGTGACGGAAGCGAAAACCGCGAAGAACAGCAATGACGTGACGGCCCTCAAGGCGCGGTTGATCAGTGTGACGTTTGGCGGCGAAACCTATCCGGTGGAATCGACACTGCAGATGGCGTCGACGGAGCGGGTACGGAGCGCGTCGAAGGGAACAGACGCCAAGAAAGTGGCGGGTGGCGCGGTGATTGGTGCCATCGCGGGCCAGATCATCGGCAAGAACACCAAAGGCACGGTGATCGGTGCGGCCGCCGGTGCGGCGGCTGGAACGGCTGCGGCCGCAGCGACGGCAGATTACGATACGTGTCTGAACAGTGGGAGCGCGATCACGGTGACGCTGGACGGACCGGTGACGGTGCGGATAGCGAACTAAGTAACTGCAGTATCAAGTACTTCCTGCTGCAGTAGTACTTCCTTACTGCAGTAGTAAGTACTTCCTACTGCTGTGATCAGTACCCCACCGCTCCGCCCGATCTCCTCGGCTCGGGTACGCCCTCCCACCCGCCGTTCACGCGCATGATGGCGTTCACGTTCGCGAGCACGCGCAGTGTCCGCATGGCGTGTCCCATCGATCGCAGTGAATCCAGAACGGCGGGCGAGATGCCTGCATCTTCGAAAGTAAGCGAGTCGGGCAGCGCCTGGTGATGCACGCGCGGCGCACGCATGGCGTCCATGAGCGACATGCGATGCACAAGCACATTGAGAATCACTTCACTGGTGGCGGTGATGATCGTGGGGCCACCGGCCGCGCCAATGACCATCAGCACGTTGTCGTGGCGATCGGTGACGATGGTTGGCGTCATGGCACTCAGCATGCGCTTGCCCGGCTGAATGGCATTTTGCTCGCCCTGAACGAGCCCGAACATGTTGGGCGTTCCGGGTTGCGCGGCGAAGTCGTCCATCTCGTCGTTGAGCATGAATCCGGCGCCGCGCACCCACACACCGGAACCCCACGAGTTGTTCAACGTGGTGGTGTTGGCTACGGCGTTTCCCTGTCGGTCCACCACCGAGAAGTGGGTCGTGTGCATGGGCTCGCGCGCGGCCGCGGCCATTTTCGGTTCGACGTCGCGCGTTGGAGTAGCGCGCGTGTCGTCGATGGTCTGCCGCACGGCCTTCGCGTACGTCTTGCTGGTGAGTTGCTCCAGCGGGACCTTCACGAAATCCGGGTCACCGAGCCGGGCGTTGCGATCGATGAATGCGCGTTGGAACGCGCTGCCCAGCAGGTGAAACCATCGCGTGCTGCCGTACGCTGGCAAGCTGGAATATTGCTCGAGCACATTGAACGCTTGCGTCATCGTCACGCCGCCCGACGATGACGGTGGCATGGCGATGAGGCCGTACTCGCGAAACGCGGTCCGTATGGGCGTGCGGAACGCTGGTACGTAGCGCTGGAGATCGGCCTTCGTGATGATTCCGCCCCCGCGCTGCTGTTCCGCGACCAGCGAATCGGCGATCCACCCCTCGTAAAAGGCTTTGGCGCCGCCGTTGGCAATCGCTTGCAACGTACGCGCCAAGGTCGGCTGGAGTAGACGCTCGCCCGCCTTGATGGGTTGACCGCCCGGGAAAAACGGGGTGTTGGGACTGTACCTGGTAACCAGTGTGCGGGCGCGCGCGATGGAACCGGCCAGCGCGCTGTCAATCACGAAGCCGTCGCTCGCCAGTCGAATGGCCGGTTGCATGACCTGCGAAAGCGACATGGTGCCGTACTTCGCCAGCGCGGCCGCGAGTCCCGACACCGCACCTGGCACACCCGACGCGAGATGCCCTTCGACGCTCTTGTCGGTGAGTTTTCCGTTCGCGTCGAGATACATATCGCGCGTGGCCGCCAGCGGGGCGATTTCACGGTAGTCGATGGCGGCGCTTCGGCCGTCGGCCAGCTTGATGACCATGTAACCACCGCCCCCAATGTTCCCGGCCTCAGGCCACGTGACCGCGAGCGCAAACCCCAGCGCGACCGCGGCGTCGACGGCGGTACCACCAGCTTTGAGGATCTCCACCGCTGCGGCACTTGCGTCGGAACTATTGCTCACGGCCATCGCCTGCGACGCGAAGGTGGCCTTCGCACCAGCAGACAACGACCACGTGGATGGAAACGTGGCTGCAACGCGTGGTGGAATCGTCGGCCCGCCGATGCTGGCGAGCGTTGACTCAGCAGGTTTGGACGCGCGCGCGCAGGCACTGGACAATCCAATTGTGGCGCCGACCGCGAGGGCAGCACAGCAGGCGCGCGGGAGTTGTGACAGCATGCGACCGAGAGCAAGGAGGACGAACGTCAGCGACCGCCGAATTTCAATCGAAGGGCCGCCCGCGTGTTGCGCACTCGCCAGGTTCGGCTGGTGCCCTGGGGCAACCCGGTCTTGGTATGAAAGCCAATTCCGAAATCCTGCACGAGCGAAAGCACCATACTCCGCGAGAGCGGGTAACCAAAGCCGGCGCCCAACGTGCCGGACAAATCGAAGCTGCTTTTGATGCCAGGGATGGCCAGTGCGTCGGACCTCGTCTTGAAGCTTCGGAACGCCGTTCCGCCTCCGCTCGCTTCAAAAAGGGTGTGAAAGCCCGAGCCGCCACCCGAACGGAATTGCGCCATGCCGGTCCACATTTCGGTGGTGGCCAGACAACTCACCTGGCACGCGGCAGGCAATGTGGTGTTGGTGCCGCTGGCAATATTTGAGAGCGCGACATTGACCACACCATATCCGGCGGCAACACCGAGCGTCGTGAACTCGTCGAGCGCCTTCTCGAGCGTGGCTCGGTACTGAAGCAGCGGATCGGAGCCAAAGCGCCAGGTGCTTTGGGACGCGCCGTCCGTGATATCGGTGACTATCGCGGCTCCCGCACCCGCCGACAACCACCACCCGAAGTTTGGACCGATATCAACTGGACGGCGAATTTGCGCTCGCGCACACGCGGGAGTGATCATGCTCACGGCGAGCATTGTCGCGAGGCACATCGTCGCCACACGACGAGGGGACAGGGCCAAGACGTGACGCAGTGCGCCACGTATCGATGCGGCTTGCGGTTCGCGCATTCGGACTCGTAAGTTTCGGCATCAGATCGCGCCGGTAACGTGGAAGCTAGTCGGGGTGCCACACCGGCGGCAGTTTCCCCCAATACTTCTCGTGCCCGCACAGACGCTGGATCCTCGCGTCACCGAACGTCGCAATCCTCGCACCATCGATATCGACCTCGCGTCGCCCGAATCGATTGTCGATCTCATGAGCGCGGAGGATCGCGGGGTGGCAGACGCCGTGGCCACCCAGCGTGACGCGATTGCGCGCACCATCACCGTCGTCGAGCACGCGTTTCGCGCGGGGCACCGGCTGCTGTACGTTGGTGCGGGTACGTCTGGCCGACTGGGTGTGCTCGACGCCAGCGAATGCCCGCCCACGTTTGGCACCGATCCGTCGATGGTCGTTGGTCTCATTGCCGGCGGTGACGTGGCGCTCCGCACACCAGTCGAAGGCGCGGAAGACGATCCACTCGCGGGTGCGGCGGCGATGGATGCAAATGCGGTCACGGCCGGCGATGTGGTGGTGGGGATCGCGGCATCGGGCACCACACCATTCGTGCGTGGCGCGCTCGCGCGGTCGCGCGCATTGGGCGCGACGACCGCGCTGATTGCCTGTAGCGAACCTCCGTTGGACATGCGCGATGTCGCGGACATTGTGATCCTGCCAATTGTCGGACCAGAGGCGCTCACGGGATCGACACGACTGAAGGCAGGCACGGCGACCAAGTTGGTATGCAACATGATCACCACCGGCGCCATGATTCGTGTGGGTAAGAGCTACGGCAACCTGATGGTGGACTTGCGCGCCACGAACGCCAAGTTGACCGATCGCGCTGAGCGCATCGTGATGGAGGTGTCGCGCCTGTCTCGTGACGATGCACGGGCACTCCTTGCACGAGCTGGTGGTGCGGTCAAACCGGCGATTGTGATGCACGCACTGGGCATAGACGTCGTCGAGGCACAGCACCGACTGGCGTCGGCGGGCGGCGTGATTCGGCGCGTCATTCCGCACGCACCGCCGCCGGTGGCTGGATGATGCGCACGCCGATCGATCCGCACATCGGCGCCGTGCTGGTGGGACTGATGTCGGGCACATCGCTCGATGGCGTGTCCGCTGCCGCCGTGCGTTTTGTCGATGGTGCGGATGGACGCATCGAGTCGACCCTGTTGTCCTGTGCCCATCGTCCGTACGCGGTGGACGAACGCCAACGATTGGAAGCGGCGATGCGGCAGGGGAGCGCCCGCGAATATTGCCGATTGCATGCGGACGTTGGCGACTGGCTCTCCGAGGCCGCCGTGATCGCGCTCGCCGACGCGGGCGTGGCGCGCTCGGATGTGGCGGCGATTGCATCGCACGGGCAGACCCTGTGGCACGAACCCGGTCACAGCACGTGGCAAATTGGCGATGCGTCACGGATTGCCGAACGCACCGGATGCGCGGTCGTCGCCGATTTTCGCGCGCGCGATGTAGCGGCTGGAGGGCAGGGCGCCCCGCTCGTACCGATGGCCGACGCCCTGTTGTTCGCGCACCCCACCGAATGGCGGGCGCTTCAGAACCTGGGAGGTATCGGCAACGTCACCGTGGTACCGCCCTCGTCAGTGGTACCACCGGGTGATGTGCGTGCGGTACGCGCATTCGATACCGGACCTGGTGTCGTCATCATTGATGCGGTCACCCGCGCCATACGCCCGGACTTGCCCTACGACCGTGACGGCGCCCTGGCGCGTGCTGGCACGCCCATCATGGCGGTCGTCGATGAAATGCTCGAGGAGCCGTTCTTTCGCCAGGAGCCGCCCAAGAGCACAGGTCGCGAGTGGTTTTCGCGCGAGTACATTGATGCCTTCATGACGCGGTGCCGCGCGCACAGTAGCCACGACGAAGACATCGTGGCCACGGCGACGGCGTTCACCGCGCGCAGCATTGCCGACCAATTCGCCCGTTTCGTGCCTGAACCAGTCCGTGAAGTGGTGGTGTCCGGTGGTGGCGCCAGGAACCACACGCTGATGCAAGGCATTGCCCGGGCGCTCGAGCAGTGTGCAGGTCCGCGCGACGAGGGAGCGATTCGTGTAGCGCGCTTCGAGGATCTGTTCTTTGACGGTGAAGCGAAGGAGGCGGTGGCGTTTGCGTTATTGGGGTATCTCCATCTCACCGGACGCAGCGGCAACGTACCGGGCGCGACCGGCGCGCGTGGTCCGCGCTCGCTCGGCCACTTCACGCCTGCCGCATGAATATCCCCACGCGTATCCGCCCGGGCTGCCCACTGAGCACGCGATGAGTCTTCGAAGCGATCTCGCACAGTTGCTCGTGCCCGTGCTGCACTGGACTCCCGGCCGCGGCTTCGCCGAGGAACGTCCTCGCATCGAGGAAGCCCTCGATCTTGGCGTTGGTGGGTTTCAGTTGGTAGGCGGCGAGCAGGATGTGGTGCGCGCCCTCGCCAAAGAACTGCAAATGAAATCGAAGCATCGGTTGCTTATCGCCGCCGAGCTTGAACGTGGTGCCGGACAACAGTTCTCGGGCGCTACGGGGCTTCCACCGGTCGCGGCGATCGTCGCACTCGGGGATATCGAATCGCTGCGCCGTGCCGCCCGACTCACGGCGCGGGAAGCGCGCACGATGGGCGTGAACTGGAATCTCGCGCCGGTGTGCGATCTGGATGTGCTGGTGGAGAATCCCGTGGTCGGCACGCGTGCCATGGGCAGCGACCCGCGTGCGGTGGCCACATTGGTGACCGCCTGGATTGAAGCGTGTCAGGCCGAGGGGGTGTTGGCCTGCGCGAAGCATTTTCCTGGCATTGGTCGGATCACGAGCGACCCGGCGCAGCAGTTGCCGGTGGTGTCCTTCGCCGCCGACCAACTGAAGGATCAGGATCTTCATCCGTTTCGCGCGGCCATCAGCGCCGGCGTCGCGAGCATCATGACGGCACACGTCGCATTCACGGCGCTCGATTCCAGCGGCGCACCCGCGACACACTCCCGCGAAATGCTGCAATGGCTGCTGCGCCAGCAGCTCAAGTATCACAACCTGATCGTGTCGGACGCACTGACGCTGGCCGGCGTGCTCGGGGGAGACGACGTCGCACACGCCGCCGTGCTCGCCTTGCGCGCGGGATGCGATGTGCTGCTCGATCCAGGTGAACTGGCAACGACGTTGGATGCTCTGGAACGCGCGGCCAATGAGGGCACGCTCGAACCGGAGCGCATTCGGCTGGCGATGCGTCGGCGACTGAAATGGGCGCAGTGGTCGTCGCCACCGAACGATTGGCGTCGACCCAGCGGCGCCGACACAGCATGGGGTGCGCTGCTCGCCGATCGCGTGCTGCGAGTGGTCCACGGCCCCCTCCCGGCCCTGGGCTCGGTCTCAGAGGTGGTGGTGGTGGATGACGACGTCGACGTGCACACGGCGAAAGTGGGCAGGTCGGCGCTCACCGATGCCCTGCGCGCAGGCGGCCATGATGCACGGGACGCGACCCAGCCGACGGTCGCGAGCGGCGGACCACTGATTATCGGTGTGTTTGCCGACTATCTGCCGATGAAATCACGAACCACGGTGCTGCCATCGACGGTGGAGCACGTCCGCGCACTCAGAGCGCAGGCGCGCGTGATGTCGCGCGACGTGATCGTGGTAGGCTGTGGTGATCCACGTTTCGCGGCGCAACTGCCGTTCGAGGTGCCGACCTTAGTCGCGTGGAGCGGCGATCGGGTCATGCAACAAGCGGCAGCGCGGGCGCTCCTTCAGACCCGTAAGCGCTAGAGACGCTCCGTGCTACGTGCGCAGCAACCTCACGAGTAGCCACATCACCGCCGCGATCGCGGCCAGCACCAGTATGAAGTACACGGGCTCAACGCGCCGCCGACGATCCTCCACGATTTCCCCGGGCGCACCGAGGGCTGCCTGATCTTCCGCTTCGCGCGCCCGGGCAAATTCTTCTTCCAGTGCCGCTGCGGTTGGCGCTGCAGTCCCGAATCGAGGCGTGGGATCACTCCGATGCCGCGACTGGAGCATCGGCGTCGGCATCGCTTCCGCCGCATCGTGATTCAGCGTTCCGACGAGCTGGTAGGTGTTGTAGCCCACCGCATCGTCGTCGCTCGTCGCATCCAGCGTACCGCCATCGAATGTTGCCGCGATCACGGTAATGTTGTCGGGTCCACCCAGTTCATTCGCCCGCGCGATGAGGCGTTGGCACATCGTTCCCACATTGGCTGACTCCGCTGCGATGCGCGCCATCTCTTCCACGCGTACCAGTCCCGAGAGGCCATCGCTGCAGAGGATCAGCGTGTCGCCGCGACGCAATTGCTGGTGCGTGAGATCGATGGTGACGTGCGGCTCGGGGCCGAGTGCCTGGAGGATGATATTGCGCCGGTCGCTGGCTTCGGCTTGCTCTTGCGTCATCTCTCCAGCCTCGACGAGTCGCTGCATGAGTGACTGATCTTTCGTGAGCTGTTTGGCGCTGCCGCCTCGCAACAAGTACGCCCGACTGTCGCCAACCTGTGCGACGTAAATCGTATCGCCAAACAACCCCGCGATGGTGGCGGTGGTACCCATCCCGCGATGCTCTGGGTGCTGCCGTGCGAAGCCGTGAATGCGTCCGTTGGCCGCGATGGTCGCGTCACGGAGTGCCGAGGCGAAGGCGTCGGCCGTGGGGCCCTCGAGTCGCTGCCATCCTTCGCGCATGACCTCGAGCACCGCGTCAGAGGCCATGCTGCTGGCGAGCTCTCCCGAGGCCGCTCCGCCCATGCCATCGGCGACGAGAAACAGCAACCCGTGGGCGTGTGCCGACATCTCACGAGGCACCCCATCAAATCCCACCGGTTCGCCCGACTCGAGGTCGGCCACCAAAAAGGTGTCCTCGTTGTGCTCTCGTGTGCGTCCCACATCGGTCAACGCAAAAACCTGCGCCACGACGCGAGCATCACCGTTGGCGGAGGGATACGGAGTGAGCGGGGAAGGAACGGTCACAGAGTCAGGCGGCGAATCATGAGGCGAGCTGAGGCAGATGAATACCCTACGGTGCGAAGGGTGAACTGGTTTTGGGGCGATTGAAACGGCTGTCGTCCAGCGCCGAACAAATTAGCCAGGGGAAAGATGCTCCCACAGCGAAGCTCTGGTCAAATGGACCGCTGGACGGCTCACTTACTGCGGGTCAGCTTGCACCCATGGCTTTTCGACACAAGACCCCTCTCCCGCGCTTCATCGGCGGGCTACGTGAAAGGAACTTCAATAGCACTATCTGCGCCGTGATCCTGATTAGCGCAACTGCGTGCCGTGCCGGGGCTCCATCGCCCCCCACGCCGCACTCGTCGGAATCTCGGCCCAACACGCCGTTAGCCTCGGATACCAGAGGCACGCGGTCGGGACCTCTCGGACTCCCGCCCGTCCCTCATATAGCCGGTGCGTCCCTGATTCCCCGAGTTCAATACCCGGGCATAAATCAAATCATTACCAGCCGTGACTCCAACTTTGTTCTCGGCAGCGTGGGGTCGGGAGACGCGACGCTGTCGATCAATGGCATCGATGTGTTCGTCGCGCCCAACGGCGCCTTCCTCGCGTGGTTACCGAATCCACCGGTGTCCGCGCCACGCTACGACCTGGTAGTTCGCCGCGCCGACGAGGAGGTGCGGGGCACGGTCGCCATTCGCTATCCGAGCCGTGTACCGCTTTTGAGCACCGGGCCGCGCCTGGCGGACAGCGCATCGGTGGTGCCGACACGAGGCGTACGCGCCCTTGCCGCAGAATGGATCCGCGTGAGTGTGCGCGCGGCCGCCAACGCGCACGTACACCTTGAACTTGGCGATGGTGCGCAACGTCCAATGATCGCCACGTCGCGGGTACAAGCGACCGCGCTGCAAGCGGCCAACGCGATGCGCGATCCGGTGGCGCAGGATCCAACGGTCGACACCACGGCGCCTCCCGATCACGACGTCGGCATCACGTTCGCGACCGATGTACAGGCGGTGAGTCTCACCACGTCCGCGCGGATAGTTGTTGTGCGCGGCGTCGACACGACGCGGCTCGCGGCGCCCGCAGTGCAGATTCCTGCGCCTCATGAGCGACTGCTCGGCGTGCTACGCAGCACCAGTACGGTGGGGAGTGATACCGATCGCGTCGTGAACGCGAGAACGATCCCCGACGGGACATACAAGTGGCTGCTGCATCCTGGCACGGTGCTCGACATTACCGGTAGACAGAACGGCTCGACGCGCGTGAGATTGGACGAGGCGTTAGATGTGTGGGTGGCCAACGAGGACATCGTCGCGCTCCCTGAAGGCAGCGCGATGCCCAAACGGGTCACCGGGGGACTGCGCGTGTCACCGTCGCGCGAGTGGGTCGACGTGGTGATTTCCGTGGGAGAGCGACCGGCGTTTTTGGTCGAACCCGACGGACGCGCCCTCGTACTCACCTTGTACGGTGTGCAAGCCAATCCCGAAATCTCGCCAATACTTGGCAACGACACGCTGGTGCGCCGCATCAGCTGGGATCAGGTGGCCACCAATCGCGTACGCGTGACCTTCACGCTGTCGCAGCCGGTATACGGGTGGCTTTCGCTCTGGGATGAGAGCCGCCGTGCATTCGTACTCCGAATTCGTCGAAAACCCGCCATTGATCCGGCTCGCTCGCTCAGCGGTCTCACGATCGCCGTCGATGCCGGGCATCCGCCCGCCGGCGCGACGGGACCGACGGGATTGTACGAAGGCGACGCGGTGCTCCCGGTAGCCGAATCGCTGATCGAGTTGCTGCGTGCCCGCGGTGCTACACCGATTTTGACCCGCACAACGCTTGCTGCCGTTGGACTCACCGACCGCGCCGTCGCGGCGCGCCGCATGAACGCGCATGCGTTCGTCTCTATCCACCTCAATGCGTTACCCGACGGCGTCAACCCGTTCATGGCCAATGGCACGAGCACGCTGTTCTATCATCAGTCCAGCGAACCGCTCGCGCGACCGGTGCAGTCGGCGCTGGTGGCAAGCTTCGGCCTCCGCGATTTGGGTGTGCACTATCAGAATCTCGCTGTGGCACGACCTACCTGGTATCCATCGGTGCTTACGGAAGGGCTGTTCCTGATGCTGCCCGAGCAGGAGGCCGCGATGCGCAATCCTGAATTTCGGCGGCGCTATGCCACCGCCATTGTCCAGGGATTGGACGCCTACTTCAGAGAGTTGTCCAAACCATGACGCTCCGGATGGTTCCCGGCGTTCGTGCTGCCGTCTCCGGTGTGCTGGCATTGACGCTGGTGGCTGCGGCGACGCTCGGCGCGCAGGTCGACCCGCGTGGGTCCATGCGCACGCTGGCCACCTCGCACTTGCGCGTGCACGTGCGTGCGGGACAGGAATCACTGGGTCGTCGTGCGGCGGCGATTGCCGAGCGGGCGTACGCACAGTTGGCGCGTGAGCTGTCGCCGCCCGCGGGTCCTATCGACGTGCTGATTGCCGACAATGTCGACTTCAGTAACGGGTTTGCGCAGGTGTTCCCCACCAATCGTGTGGTGATTTACGCGGTGCCACCGGTGAGTTCCAACGAACTCCGCTTTCACGACGACTGGTTGACGCTGGTCATCACGCACGAGTTAGCACACATCTTTCACATTGACCGCGCGCGCGGACTCTGGCGTGCGGGGCGATGGGTGTTCGGGAGAAATCCGCTGTTTTTTCCGAACGCACTGACGCCAAGTTGGGTGAAGGAAGGGCTGGCGGTGCACTACGAAACGAAGCTCACCGGAAGCGGGCGACTGGCGAGCACCGAATCGCGCACGGTTGCGCGGGCCGCCGCGCGCCACAACGTGCTGCCGCCCATTCGGCGGTGGAGTCTCGCCACGTCGCAGTTCCCGTTGGGGCAGACGGCGTACGCGTACGGCGCCTTGCTGATGGACCACGCGGTCGCCGTTGGCGGAGATTCGGGCATGCGGCGTTTCGTGGAGACCACGGCCTCGTTCCCGATCCCTTTTCTGCTCGATCGCGCATCGCGCAAAGGGTTTGGCGTGGCGTTCTCGAAGCAATTCGACAGTATGCGTGATTCGTTGCGTACCGTCGCGATGCAGCAGGATTCTACGGGTGACGCGGCGTGGCGCGCCATCACGCACGATGGCTGGTTCGCCGAATCCCCGCGCTGGCGTTCGCGCGATAGCGTGACGTGGGCAGCCAGCAACGGACGTGATGTGACCGGGCTGTTCGTGGCCGATGTGCGATCGCCCGATCGGGTGACACGCGTGGCCCGACGCAATGGACTCGATGTCAACGTGCCCATCGGGAGTGGCGATAGCACCGTGTTCGCGCAGATCGACTATCGCAATCCGTACGAAGTGCGGAGCGACTTGTATCGTGGCGCTGGTTCACGCGAACGACGTTTCACGACCGGCGCGCGATTGGTGCAGCCGGATGTCCGACCGGATGGCGCCATCGTCGCCATTCAACTTGCTGCCGCGGCAACGCGTCTCGTGCGTGTTGACGCATCGGGACGCGTGACCATCTTGCGACATGATCACACGTGGGCAGACCCACGCTGGTCACCCGACGGCACGCGACTGGTGGCGGTTCAGTTTCTGCCCACCGGCGAAGAACGCCTCGTGGTGATGGATTCGCTGGGGAGCGTCCAGCACGTCGTCTCCGGCGCGCGCGCAGCATTTGCGTCGCCGTCGTTCACCCCCGACGGCGGTCGGCTGGTGTGGAGCAGCGACCGCAGCGGGAGCATGCAGTTGGAGACTGCACCAGTGGCCACTCCGGGTTCAGCGATCGATACGGTGCGGTGGCGTGAGGAACGTGCGGACGTCCGCGTGGCGAGTCGCGTGACAACGGGTATCTATCAGCCCAGCGTGTCGCCGGACGGACGGTTGGTTGCCGCGCTGCGTTTTCGCGCGAACGGGTTCGAGCTGTCGGTGGCAACGCTCGATACGACGGGTCCCCCTGTTCGCAACGTGTGGTATGCGCGCACTAACCCGGTGCGCACTGCGTCGGACACGGTTGTTCCCCACGGTGGCAACTTTTCGCGCTATGGGCCGTTGCGCCAACTCTGGCCACGCTATTGGCTGCCGCAAATCGGAACGGGTCGGCAGAATCAATCGACCTACGGTCT
>JANLVM010000679.1:0-2189 GCA_031364015.1 Gemmatimonadaceae bacterium | reverse complement strand
CGACCACCGCGCTCACCGGGAATCGCACCGGTGGGGAACACCAAGACGTCGTAGCTGGCGTTGAGTGCACCGGCATCAAGAGCGGGCGCGAACACGCGGGTGAAGGGGAACTCGAACTGCTCCAGAATCCAGCGCGTCCATCCCGACGGCATCGATCCGCCGTAGACGTCCCACAACCCCACACGCGCCGCGGTCAGCTTTCGCGTATCCTTTGGCGCGACGCGGTTGCCTTCGAAGGTCAGGCCCAGCGCGGTCGCGATCGTCGCCAGCTGTGCGCCCGTCGTGCTGAGGACCTTGATATACAGCGATCCCGCCGGATACGCGTGGCCGTTCACCATGAGCGGTGATTGCAAGCGAAAGACCTCTTCGCCAGCGGCCAGCAACTGATTCGCCGCGCGGAAGGTGTCGTTGGTGCGGTTGGAGATCACAAACCCTGACGCGCCCTTCGTCGCCACCAGTGTGCCCGCCGGTGCCTTGACGTTCCAGTCAGTCACCGTCTCAAAGGGGCCCGTGAACGATTCGAGGATACGGTCGAACTCGACCCCCATCTGGAATGCGAGCGTCCAGCCCGCATTGTCATACGGCGGTGTGGGTGCTGCGCCCGGATACGGGAACACATCCGGGTGGCGCTGCGGTTCGAACATGTCGATGATGTGCGGACGAAACGCCTGCGCGGCGGGCACCACGAATGAGCCGGCGGGATAGCGCTTTCTGCTGACGGTGAACTCGCGGGTCGCGCGCTGCACGGTTATGCCCGTCTCCAGTAACGCATTGATGAACTTGACTGCGGTGGGGAAGTCACGCTGATTCGCGGACACGATAAATCCGCGCGGATCTCGCAGCTCAGTGGCGCGTATCTTTGCCCAAATGTCCGCGTCGCTCGCGGGCGCAGCGGCGCCTCCACGACCTCCGCCGCCTCCGCCGCCTCCGGCGGTCACGGCGCCACCCGACGTGAAGATGGGGGCACCGGTCACTTCAGCGATACGACGCGGATTGGCGGTCCAGGTATCGCGGTTGCCGCGCTCGATGGATGTTCTTCCCATCGCGTAGAAGTTGAACAGCGTGTTCTCGCGCATCCGGGATGCATAGTCGAGTACGGCGCGATTGAGCGTCACCGAGTAGTCCACCGACTGTCGCAGATGCCATTCCTGTGGCGCGATAGGCATGGGCAGATCTCCACCGGGAACCTGCCGCGCCGCTACGAACGGAATGCGCATGGGCGTCGGACTGCCAATCATCTCGGTGAGCATGGCAATCGTGTTGTGAAAGGTCGCCGTGTTGCGCAGGCCGCCGTTCCACCATCCGTCGTACGGACCGCCCGAACGCATGGTGGCACCCGGCTTGTTCTCCACCACCAATCGCGTATGCATGGCGGCGCCCAGCGACTGCAGTCCGAGAATCAGTGCCGGGTGCAGATTGAAGTTGTACGGATCGCGCAGCGGCGGCGAATACACCACCGTGCCAGCGGGCCCGCTCTGGTGGTGATTGTACAGCAGTTGCGGATACCACTCGCGGAACATCACGCGATTCATGTTTTCCGTTTCCGCCTGCGTACTGGCGAAAAAGTCCCGGTTGTTATCGTGGCCGATGTACTTCTGATACAGTCGAGGGAGGTTGCCGAGGGAGCGCTGCGTCGGAACGGAATTCCGCATGTACCAATTCGCCACGAGTTCGTTGCCGTCGGGATTCGCATGGACGAACAGAATCACGCAATCATCGAGAAATCGGCGGGTTTCCTCGTCGGTGCGGCTCACCATCTGATAGACCATCTCACCGAGCTGCTGCGCGCCGAGCGTTTCCGTCGCGTGCAGCCCCCCGTCGATCCACACGACCGTGCGTCCCTCCTTGGCGAGCGCCCGCGCTTGGTCGTCGCTCACCCCTTCTGCGTGGGCCAGTCGCGAGGAGATCTCCTTGAGTCGCGCCAGATTCTTGTGGTTCGCGGCCGACGTCACGATGGCCATCAGGTGCGGGCGCCCCTCGGCCGTCCGGCCGATTTCCACCAGCTTCAGTCGATCCGATTCCTGCTCGAGTGTACGCCAGTAGCCTGAGATCTGCGTGTAGTTGGCGAGAAAGTAGTCATCGCCAAAGTTGGCGCCGAGCGCTTCTTTGGGCGTGGTGATACGCGCCTGGGCCGACAACAGGGCAGGCAGAACGCAGCTGAGGGCGAGCGACACAGCGACGGCCGTGCG
>JANLVM010000398.1:0-16066 GCA_031364015.1 Gemmatimonadaceae bacterium | reverse complement strand
GGACCGTGCATTTACAGCACGGCCAGCAACCTTCCGATTACCGGAATCATGGAATTCGACGAAGCCGATCTCACGAACGTGTTGGCTAACGGCACGTTCAGCGACGTCGTGCTTCACGAGATGGGCCATGTGCTTGGTGTCGGCACTTTTTGGACGGTTGGACGGTCGCTTCTGGCCGACGCGGGTACCGCCGCACCGTATTTTACCGGTTCGGCAACTCTCTCCGCGTTTGCAGCGATTAACGCGTTGACGTTCTCCGGCAATCCGGTGCCCGTTGAGGGAAATCAGTTTCCGGTGGGCACGCGTGACAGCCACTGGCGAGAGAGCGTTTTCAGGAACGAGCTAATGCAGGGCTTTGCGAAGGTGGGCGGCATGCCCTTGAGCCGAGTCACTGTCGCTTCCATGCAGGACCTGGGATACCTCGTCAACATGAGTGCAGCCGATCCATTCTTCCTCTCGTCGCCTATCCTGCAGGGCTTCCCACCGTCAGGTGTTCAGTCGCCCATGCTCCTTAACGACGAGCTGCGATCAGATTTGATCGGTGTAGACAAGGACGGTCGCGTGGTGAAGGTGATACCGCGCCGCACTCCGTAGTCTCGTCTTGATACGCCGACTACCGACGAGCCTTCGACTTGGTATCAAAGTTCATCCTTCCGCGACCGCCTCAGCGCTATGTCCGGTGAGGTGCAACCACAACAGCTTCATCACATCAGCCGGCAACGCAAACGATTCGCGCAACACATACTCCAGCGCAATCGAGCGGTTGGCCGAAATGGGACTGGTGCGCGTAGGTGACGGCAGCGGTGTGAGACCATGCAGCCGCGCCAGCACGTCCAGTCGCAGCATGTGAAACGGATCACTCACCAGCAGCACACGTGGTCGCGCCGCCAACGGCGCACGCACCGAATCCCCATGCGACGTCAGCAGCACGGCGGCTCCGTGCATTGAAGCCAGTGACGTGCGCCCCGCACCTTCCAGCAGAATGGCCTGTGTCGGCACTCCGCGTCGCACGGCGAAGCGGCGCCCGGCGGCGGCTTCGCTAATGACGTCCCCGTCGCGTCGGCCACCCGTAAACACCATACGCGGCGCGCGCTTCGCGTTCCACAGCGCCATCGCGTGATCGAGCCGAGCCCGTAACACCGGTGACGGACGCCCGCTGTACTGTGCGGCACCCAACACGACAATAGCGTCGGCGTGTTCGGTGCTGCTGCGGGTCGACCAGACGAGAATGGCGGCCAACGTCGCCAGCCACCCCGTCAGCGCGACCACGAACAGACGACCCAAGGTTCGGCCCAAGCGGCGGGGGCGACTGGACATGTGGGAAACCTAGCGTCGCGGCGCGGGTGCGGCGCCTTATGCGCCTACAGTGGTCGCTGTTGCCCGGGCTCCGGTGCATCCACCGTAAACCCATCCAACCGCAACGACGTCGCGAACGCGTCCTGCGCTGGTGGTTCGCCATGCACCAGATGCAC
Source organism: Gemmatimonadaceae bacterium (assembly GCA_031364015.1). Classification (GTDB taxonomy): domain Bacteria; phylum Gemmatimonadota; class Gemmatimonadetes; order Gemmatimonadales; family Gemmatimonadaceae; genus Gemmatimonas. The sequence goes on along the minus strand of JANLVM010000398.1, from coordinate 14,594 downwards.
CCGCGGATTGCCGCGTCCGCTTGATGCACCACCGCTTCGCACGTCGCGTAACCAGTGTTGCAACTGAGTGCGATCGCCATGGGCGCTGTAGCCGTTCAGGATCTCCACCTTCGCGTTGAGCTCCACCTCCTCTCCGAACACGCGAATCGTTGACCGCTTTTCGACAATACGCCGGCCGGTGGTGTGTTCTGCCTGAAATCCGACAATGAGAATCGTGTTACGCGGATCGCTGGCACCATAGCGCATGTGATGCAGGATGCGTCCCGACTCTACCATGCCGGACGCGGCGATGATGATCTGCGGACCGAGCTGACTATTGAGCGCCTTCGACTCTTCGACTTTGCGCGTGTACCGCACCATCGGAAAGTCGAACAAATCGATGTCGCGCCGTACCAGCGCCTCGCTTTGATCGAACGTGTCGGGATGCATGCCAAACACCGTGGTCACATCGATGGCGAGTGGTGAGTCGATGGCGATAGGGATTGGTGGAATCCTTCCTTCCTGCAGCAGTCCATGCAGATCGTACACCAGCTCTTGCGTGCGTCCCACCGCAAAGGCGGGTATGAGCAGTCGCCCGCCGCGAGCCGCCGTTTCCCGCACCACGCGCGCCAGCTGTTCACGCGCGTCGTCCACCGAGTCGTGATCGCGATCACCGTACGTCGATTCGCACAGGATCACATCGGCGCCGCCGGTTGGCGGCTCGGGGTCGCGAATAATTGCCAGCCCGTCGCGTCCGATATCACCGGAAAACACGAGTCGCCGAAGCTCGCCGTTTTCTTTGGCCTCGACGACAACCGAGGCGGATCCAAGGATGTGACCCGCGTCCACGAACTGCGCCCGCACGCCGTCGGTCACGTCAAACCATTTGTGGTATGGCATCCCCACCATCTGCTCCTGCGTGCGGGTGGCGTCGGCAATGGTGTACAGCGGTTCGGCATGCGGCCGACCGCGGCGTTCGAGGAACGCGGCGTCTTTCTCCTGGATGTACGCCGAGTCGGCAAGCATGATCGCGCACAGATCGCGCGTGGCCGCCGTGGCCCAGATAGTGCCTTGGTAGCCTTGAGCGACCAGGAACGGCAGACGACCCGCATGGTCAATGTGTGCGTGCGACAAGATGATCGCGTCGATCTCGCTGACCGGAAGCGGCAACCGCACGTTTTTCTCGCGGCTCACCGCGCGACGCCCCTGAAAGAGTCCGCAGTCCAACAGCACGGTGCGTTTGCCGACACGCAGAATGTGACAAGACCCTGTGACTTCACGCGCCGCGCCACTGAATTCGATGTGCACGTCCGCTCCGGTGGTGCCGGACCGCGCGGTGAGCTGCGGGCCGCAGCATCAGTGGCGATTCCAGCGGGAATGTCCAACTACGTGCCGCTAGGTGTCTCCCAAACGCAGCCAACGGCGCGCCTGCGGGGGTTCGAACGTGACCAACCGGTCCAGCAAACGCGCGGGATCGGTTTCCATGACCAGCCATTCCTGCGGCGTGCCGCGCATGAATCCTTCGGCTTCCATGTGGGTGAGCATGGTGACCAACGATTGCCAATATTGTGCCACGTCAAGCAGTCCAACTGGTTTGTGGTGCACACCCAGTTGCGCCCACGTCCACGTTTCGAAAAATTCTTCCAACGTTCCCAGACCACCGGGCAGGGCAATGAACGCATCGGCCATTTCGGTCAACATTGCCTTGCGCTCATGCATCGAATCCACGACGTGGAGCGCGGTCAGCCCTTGATGCGCCGCTTCACGTTGCACCAGTGCATGCGGCATCACGCCGATGACTTCCCCGCCTGCCGCAAGCGTCGCGTTGGCCAGTGCGCCCATGAGCCCCGTGCCGCCACCGCCATACACCAACGCATAGCCTCGCTGGGCGATCACTGTCCCCATCTGGCGCGCTGCCGCCAGGTATTCGGACCGAACGCCGTCATTCGAGGCGCAATACACACACACACGCTGCAAAGTCGCCGCCATGATCAAAAGCTACACCGCATCGTGACGAAACGCCGAGTCGCGCCAACTCATCCGTGGCGGTGACCCTATTCAAGGGCCGGTGTATCACGCGCGAAGACGACCGTCAAGCGCTGCGCGTCCTGGGTCATCATCGTGGGCGTCCAGCCCATACGGCTCCGTTCATTGAGCAGATCGGTCAGCGCATCCTCGTCGTCGCGGACGTGCCGTGTTACCCGGATGATTACCGCCTGATATTCCTTCATCTCGCGAAGGTAGCGTGAGCGACCCGGCGCACGCTACCTTCGCAGGCGATCTCACCCTTTGCACAGCCGATAAATGTCCTCTGAGACGGCCACCGGATTCCCTACGCTTTCTGTCGTCGACCATCCTTTGGTCCGACACAAGCTGACGTTGCTGCGTGATCGGGCCACGCCGACGAAGCAGTTCAAGGAGCTCGTGGACGAGATTGCGATGCTGATGGCCTACGAGGCGACGCGTGACCTCGCGCTTGAACCGATCAGCGTGGACACGCCGCTCGAAACGGCGACGGGATGGGCGGTGCGTGGCAAGAAGCTCACTCTCGTCCCCATCCTCCGCGCCGGACTGGGGATGGTGGAAGGCATTCTACGCCTCATTCCGTCCGCGCGCGTCGGACACATTGGCCTGTATCGCGATCACGATACGCTCGAGCCGGTCGACTACTATTTCAAAGTCCCCGGCGATGCCCGCGAGCGTGATTTTCTCCTGCTCGATCCCATGCTGGCCACGGGCGGCAGCGCCGCTGCTGCGGTCACGTCGCTCAAACGCGCCGGCGCAACGCGGATCCGGTTCCTCTGTTTGGTGGCCGCGCCGGAAGGTGTCGCGCGACTGGCTCGCGAACATCCGGACGTGCACATTCTCGCGGCAAGCCTCGATCGCCAGCTCAATGAGCACGGCTACATCTTGCCCGGACTCGGCGACGCAGGCGACCGGCTGTTCGGGACCAGATGATACTGGCGTTGTAGTACCCCAACTGCGGTTGTAGTACTTCAACTGCGGTTGATTATCCGCTGTTTGAGAACCACTCGCGCGGTTGACGGCGCTGTTGATTGGCGGCATCAATGACCCACGCCTGCAGCGTCGTGTCATTCACCTCGTCGGCGACTTTCTCAAACCAGGTCGTCGCCTGCGCATTGTCACCAATGCGCCGCCAGAGTTCGCCCACCAGATAGGTGAGCACCGCTCGCTCGTCGGTCGGCACGCCGCCAAACATCGCGAGCGCCTCCGCGAATCGCCACGCGGCCTTGCGCCGGAAGTAGCGCTCCGCCTCCGAATCGAGTTCATCCACCGCGCACCACGCGGCGCGCAGGTACAGATCGGCCAGATATCGCGGTTCACTACCCTGCCATTCGGCCACCTTGGCCGCGTGTTCGTACTTGAGCGATCCCGATGGGAGCTCGCGCTCCAGCGACGGCGCCAGCGCTGTCCACACGAATTCCCGCAGTCCTTCACTCGGCTCGGCGGATTCCCCAAAGTCGCGCTCGACCCCGGAAAATCCGCAGTGCGCGCACAAGTGCACGAAGTACGGCAACGGTTGCATACCCGCCGCGCGCTCGTGAAAGTCCGTGCGCTTGCCGCCAAAGCCATTTGTGGCCACGACCGTCTGGGAACGGAAGTCGTTGGCACAGACGGGGCAAGTCAGCTCGATGAGATGGAGTGTTGTCATGGACGGGCGGCGGACGTAGCAGCGGGTTCCGGCCCGTGGAACGGGTCCGTGACGTTAAGTGTCGGCACCTCGCCGACAGGAGTTGAACCACTTTCCAGCGCAGGCTATCTTGCCGCGTCGCATTCTGCACGTTTCGTTGGGTGATGCGCATTTCGTTCGGCGAGTGTGATCGACGTCAGATCGCGCCGGCTTCTCGTGGCCCGGGTTGTTGATGTTGATCAACCTTCTCCCTGATTTTCTTGCAGTGCTCAACGCCTCCGATCGCGAGGCGGCGTATCACGCATACTTCGATCGACATCGCACGATCCTGACAGCCTACTGGGACAACTACGTCCTCGAGCCCTCGGGTCCGCATTTCGAGGAGGTGGTGCGAGCCACCGTCAACGCGCCGCGGGATGACCTGCACGCGTTGCTGGCGCGCACGGACGTCGTGGCATTAGCCCAGCAAGCCGAGCGTCGCGTGCAGCAACTGCTCGAGCCCGACGTCGCGTTCGATGTCGTGCTGATGGTCGGCGTGGGTGCGGCCAACGCGGGCGAACTCGTGGTCAACGGCCGCGGCATCGCCTTCGTGTGTCTTGAGCACTTCACCGGCGTCACCAACCCCGACACACAGGGGCTGGGACTCGACCCCGAGCTGATTCCCCTCTGGCTCGCGCACGAAATCACGCACGTGGTGCGGTACACCTCGCCGTCTTCGCGCAGCGAGATGCGCCACCTGATCAGCGAAGCCGGTGGCTATTATTCGTATTGGGAAACAGGTCGCCACGCGACGTTGCGTGAACTGCTGGCCAACGAGGGCCTCGCCGTGCACGTCTCACGGGCGGTGTCGCCCGGCCATGCGGCGTGGGAATACTTCGGATTCGGACGTCGGCAATATTCGCGTATTCGCGAGCTCGAGCCCATTCTGCACCGCGCCGCCAGCTCCTACTTCGAACACAATGCGCTGGGCCTTCGACTTCGCTATCTCATGGGCGGCGTGAGCGACGAAGCCCGCACCGCCGAACGCGTCGTGCTCCCCGAACGCGCGGGATATTTCCTGGGCGCCCGCATGGTAGAACCCGCCGTCAACGCGCGTGGCTTGGCGTGGGCGGTGCGGGCGAGTGCGCATGAGCTGGCGCTCGCGGCACAGCCGGTGGCGATGGAGCTCTCGCGCATGACGATCGTGAGCTGAGGCAGACGCGCGTACCCAGTATCCGTACTCAGTATCCGTACTTCCGTACTTCCGTACTTCCGACTTCACTTCCCAATACAGAATTCGGCGAACACGCGGTCCAGCACATCCTCCGTGCCGATGGCACCGACCAATTCCGACAGCGCATCACGCGCGCTCTGCAGATGCACCGCCGCGACGGTCGCTGGCAGCGCACCAGAGCCCCATCCGTCGCGAAACCGGGTGATTTCCTCACAGGCTTCGCGCAGCCCACGCTGGTGCCGTTCTCGCGTCACCACGACCTCATCCTCGGCGTACCCCTCGTGGGCCGCGTCGGCCACGGCGACATCGATCCGGCCCAGTAGCGACGCCAGTCCCTCGCCGGTTTCCGCGCTCGCGTAGCACCACGCCGCATCGCGTGCTTCATGGGACCCGAGCAGGTCGACCTTGGTGTATACCGGCAGTGTGAGGGCGGTCGTGCGCGACGCAACGGCGGCAATCGCCGCCTCGACCTCGGGCGCGGTAGCACCGCAGGCCAGCACCACGTGCGCACTTGCCAAGTAGCGGGCGCTCACCTCTATGCCCAGGCGCTCCAGCGTATCGTCGGTGTCGCGCAGTCCCGCCGTATCGACAAAGCGTAACGGAACAGGTGCCCGATCCAGCAACCCATCGACAGCGTCGCGAGTCGTGCCGGCGATCGGCGTGACCAACGCGCGCGCTTCGCCCAGCAGCGCGTTAAAGAGCGAGGACTTTCCGGCGTTCGGAGGCCCAGCGATCACCACCAGCGCGCCGTCGCGTAGTAACGTGGCGCGGGGCGCGGTGGCCAGCAGCGCGTCGAGTGATCCAATCAGCGACTCCGCCGCAGCCGTGATACGCGCCGGTGCAATCGGACCGTCGTCTTCCTCGGGGAAGTCAATATCGTAGGCCAGGAGCGCTTCCAGATGGATCACGTCGTCACGCAAGGCGAGTAATCGTCGCGAAAGTCCACCGTCCAGTTGCACGAGCGCCTGCCGCTGCATCGCGACGGTACGCGCGTCGATGAGATCGGCGATGGCTTCGGCCTGCAGGACGTCCAGTTTGCCATTCACCACCGCGCGACGCGCGAACTCGCCCGGTAGCGCGAGTCGGGCGCCGGCCGCGACGCAGGCTGCCACCACGAGCGTTGGCACGACGCGTCCGCCGTGCGTCGACAGTTCAACGACATCTTCGCCGGTGAACGAATGCGGCGAAAAAAACGCCGTCACCAACGCATCGTCCAGTCGCACACCGGTGATGGGGTGTCGCAGTGTCACGCGCGTGGCCACACGCGGCGCAAGCGCCGATACACCAAGGGCAGGTGCGCCAAGGGCGCGGGCGATGGAGATCGCCTGCGCCCCCGTGATGCGAATCATGGCCAGCGCCCCGCGGCCCTCGGCGGTCGCGCGCGCGACAATCGTGTCGGCGCCGCCTGCCAGCAGCGAGGCGCTGCGTGTCATCCGGTGATCATCCCCGTGTCATGCCCTCGTCACCCTTTCACCACCGGGACGACGCGTTCGCGTTCCCGTGCGATCAGCCATTGCTGCGGCAACGACGCCAGATTCTGCACCAGGTAGTACAGGTTGAGCCCCGAGGCCATGCTCAGGAAAATGAACAGCATCACGGCCGGCATCATGTACATCATCATCTTTTGCTGCTCATTCGCCTTGATACCCTTCATGCCGATGAACGACAGGATCATCGCCGTCGCGGCCACCAGCACGGGCAACACGTAAAACGGATCCTTCACCGAAATGTCGGGCAACCACAGGAATGACACGCCCCGAAACTCAATCGTATTCTGGAAGACGAAGAAGAGTGCGAAGAACACCGGCAGCGGGATCAGCATGGGCAGACAGCCCGAGAGCGAACTGAAGGGACTCATGCCGTGCTCTTTGTACACCTTCATCATTTCCGCCTGCAGCTTTTGCGGATCCCCTTTGAATTTCGCTTGGGTCGCCTGCAGTTCCGGCTGCAATCGCTGCATCGCCATCGAGCTGCGCATCGCCTTCTGATTGAGCGGCCACAGGATGATGCGGACCGCAATCCCGAACAGCACCAGAATCCACCCGTACGACAGACCCAACGTCGCCTTCATCCACAGCAGCAGACGGATGACCATGGTCGCGAACGGCTGCACGAGTCCCTGCAGCCAGCCGCCGTACGGATTCGATGTCTCAAACTCGCGACCCATCGCGACCAGTCGCTTGAACTCCTGCGGCCCGGCATACACTTCAAACGCGGTTGCGCCGCCGGTTAGTGGCAATACCGCCGTGGCCTGCGCGCGCGTGGCTTGCTTGGAGGTGCGAACGCCACCGGTGATGCCCAGTTCGGCAAAACCGGCTTGCCCTTTGGGCGCCAGCATGCCGACCAGAAAATATTTGCTCTTGGCGACCGCCCACGTGAGCGGACCCGGAGCGATTTCGCGTTCACCCGGATCGACCGAGCTAAACGAAATACCTTTGGCGCTCTGCAGGTCGGGCTTGTAGGCGTAGGAGAGATGCGTGTGGTCTTCTGCCGTGTCGGCTTCGGCCGAGTGAAACGACGGTGGCAAGTCGACCAACAGGAACGCACTCGTTGGCGCATCGGCAACCTGCGCCGCCACATTCACCCGATAGCTGTCGGGCAAGAAGGTGTAGGTGATGGTGACCGCACGCGCCGCGACCGTCGCGTCATAGCGTACGATGGACTGCCCATTCGCTTCACTGCGTGTCGTCTGGAAGTTCTGGCGGTCAAGGCGCACCGTATCACCAGGCACAACCAGTCGAAACGCGAGCAACGGATCACCCGCGTTGGCCAGTTCTGCCGGTGCGCCCTTTCTCCGGCTCCCACTAATGAGCGTGGGAAACTGCGTCATCTGCGCACCAATCAGTGCGGCACCTCGACTGGTGGTGCGATAGACCGCGCGCGCGGTCGTGGTGCTGGTCGTATCGACCAGTTCTCCGGTGGTAGCGGAATCGGTTGCCCCCGCAGTCGCCCGGGCCGACGGTGGGGCGATGACGGTCGTCGCCACGGCAGCGTTCCCCACCGCAGTCGAAAGCCTCGCGGCCAACGCACTGTCCACCCGTGCCAGCGAGTCGGTGGCGACCGGAGCGCTATTCGGCAGCGGCTTGGGTGTAGGGAAAAGGAATGGTGTGATAACAAGTACGGCCGCCATCAGAATGACAGCGAGAACAATGCGGCGAGGTTCCATGATCAGGTCGAGGTCATCCTCAAGGGACCGGGTCGAATCCGCCGGGCCGAAACGGATGGCAGCGCGCAATGCGTCGCAGCGCCAGCCAGCTCCCGCGCAGCGCCCCGTGGCGTTCGAGCGCCTCGATTGCGTATGCGGAGCACGTAGGATAATAGCGGCACGCGCCGCCGAAAAAGGGTGAGAGCACCAGCTGATAACCGCGCACCGCCAGCATGAGCACGCGTCGTGGCACACGTCCGACAGGCAACGCCGTCATGTCCTTACGGTGTCAGCGGCGCCGACGTGTCAACGCGCACCGGCAACGGCAGTCGCAGCAGACGTTCCGCCGCGTGTCGCATCTCCGCACGCAGGGCATCGAAATCGCGTTCGTATGCGGGGGGAATAACCTTGACGACGACATCCATCACTGGCAGAAGTGGCAACCACTCCAGGCGCACCAATTCGCGCAGACGCCGTTTCAGACGATTCCGTGCGACGGCCGAGTGCTTGTAGCGAGGGACGACGACGCCAACCCGCGCGGACGCACAAAGGGAAGCGATCGCGCGCACGTCCATCGATGCGGTGCGCACGCGCTTCCCGTGCTGACGAACTACGGCGAGTTCGCTTCCGCGCGTCAATCGCTGGGCGCGCGGAAAGGCTCTCGACCCGCTGGACGACTCAGGCGCCAGCGTACTTGGACGGCAACCGCACAGAAATCAGCTTCCGTCCTTTGCGGCGACGACGGCTGAGTACTTCACGCCCCCACTTCGTCTCCATGCGGGCACGGAACCCGTGCTTGCGAATGCGGCGCGTATTGCGAGGACGGTATGTGGGCTTGCCCATGGGATTTCTCTGGTGTGCGAGGCGCGGTGTGGCGGAACGTGCCGTAGGGCCGCGCGAGCTGTGCGGCGCGTTGCCACGGTGTGCGTTGTGAGGTGCAGCCTCGTAACATACGCCATTGCATGGCTTTCGGTCAAGGACACCGGGCACTGTTTCACGGCGAAATTTCGACTTGTCTGCACTCACGTATCGGGATAAGAGGTCACGCAATTGACTTGTCCACATCCGAAGGGGTACCTTCGCCCCCCGCCGTTCTTCTGCCCTTCGCCCCTGCTGATGTCGCTTTCGCCAGCCGAACTCTGGGACCGCCTGCGACAACGCGCGCGCCAGGTGTTACCAGAGCAAACGTATCGTACCTGGCTCGAGCCCATCGAGGCGCTCGCGGTCGAAGGCGACACACTCATGCTGGGTGCACCCGACCAGTTCTCGGCCGACTGGAACGAGTCGAAGCACGCCGATCTGCTCACCGGCTTCGCACCGGTAGCCCTGGGTCATCCACTCAAGGTGCGCTTTCGCGTCCACGAGGAACGCGCTGGACGGGTCCAAATGGACATGTTCGTGCAGTCGCCAGCGACGCCTGTTTCTGCGCCATCCAGGCACCAGCAAGCGCGCATTTCAACGCCACTCAACCCCAGATACACCTTCGATCAGTTTGTTATTGGCAAGTCCAATGACGTCGCGGCCGCCGCCGCACAGGCCGCCGCCCAAGCGCCCGGCAAGGTGTATAACCCGCTCTTTATTTACGGGGAAACGGGGCTCGGAAAGACGCATCTCATGCAGGGTATCGCCCATGATCTCATGCGGCGCACACCGAATCTTCGCCTGGCATACGTCGGCACCGAGCAGTTCACCAACGAGTTCGTCGGCGCGATTCAGGCTGGGCAAATGGGCGATTTTCGACGTCGCTTCCGCGAAATCGACCTCCTCCTGGTCGATGACGTCCAGTTTCTCAAGGGCAAGGAAGGCACGCAGGAAGAATTCTTCCACACCTTCAACGCCATCTACGAAGCCGGTCGTCAGGTGGTGCTCACCTCCGATCGACCGCCCAAAGAAATTCCCGGTCTTGAAGCCCGTCTCGTCTCGCGCTTCGAATGGGGCATGGTCGCCAACATCGATTCACCGGACCTCGAACATCGCATTGCGATCCTCCGGAAAAAAGCGAGTCTCGACCACCTCGAACTGACCATCCCCGATGAGGTCATCGAGTTCATCGCACAACACGTGAAATCGTCGGTGCGCGAACTCGAGGGCTCGATCATCAAGCTGCTGGCATATGCCTCCCTGAAGCATCGAGAGATCTCGGTCGACCTGGCACGCGAGGCGTTGCGCGATAAACTCCGGGGCTCTTCGTCGTCGGAGTTCCCCGATGTGCCGCCTACCACGATCACCGTCGCCACGATTCAGCAGGTGGTGGCCCGAGAGTGGGGCGTCACCCCCGATGGGCTGCGCTCCAAGACCCGCACCAAGCAGCTCACCACACCGCGCCAGGTCGCCATGTACCTTTGCCGGGCATTGCTCGCCTTGCAGCTTGTGGAGATCGGCAATGCCTTCGGTGGCCGAGATCACTCCACCGTTATCCACTCGCTCGACCGGGTGGCCGAAGACATGGCGGGCGAACCGGGTTTTGCCGACCGCGTACTCAAGGTGCGAACCATGTTGGAAACCCTGAGGACAACCGGTCACCTCGGTACCTGAATACCCAAGCGGTCCACACCCATCCACATCCGGAACCGCTTCCACGTGGACCACTGCGGACTTTCGATACCTCTCGACATCGAATGCACATGATCGGGCGTGGCGAAAGTCGTTCGAGACACGTAGTTTGCGGCGTCTGTCGACACGCCCACATTCCCTGCTACTACTACTAGTTTTTGCTTTAAAAGAACAACAACAGCAGTCTTCAGCAGTCCTTCCACAATCCGGGCATGCGCTTCACCATCTCGCGCGAGAAACTCCAAGAAGGTCTTCAGGCGGTCACCGCCGCAGTACCGGCGAAGACTACCCTGCCAGTGCTGGCGAACCTTTTGGTCGAAACGACCGAGCGCGGCATTCGCTTGTCCGCCACCGATCTCGACATTGCCGTCAGCACCGAAATCAGTGCCGACGTCGAAGCGACAGGCGCCATCACGATTCCCGCCAAGAAGCTCAGCGAGATTGCGCGTGAGCTGCCGCCGTCGCCGGTGAAAATCGCCGCCAGCGGCGAACAGCGCGTGACCCTCGAATGTGGTCGTTCGAAGTTCAAGTTGCTCGGACTCCCACGAGACGAATTTCCCACGTTCCCCAGCGTGCGTTTCAACGAATCGTGGCGTGTAAAGTCCGGAGAGCTACAAAAACTCATATCACACACCGCCTTTGCGGTCAGCAACGAAGAGTCTCGACCGATTCTCAACGGCGTGCTCTGGGAGCTGCGTGATGATTGCATGCGCATGGTGGCGACCAACGGACACCGCCTGGCAAAAATGGAAGTGCCCGTGGTAGGGAGCACGGCCCCGGCGGGAGACCTCATCATCCCGCCCAAGGCGCTCGATCAAATCCGTCGGCTGTTTCCCGCCGAGGAAGAGCTCGAGATCGCGCGCGGCGATAACCATCTGGGGTTCCGCTCGCCGTTCACGTCGGTGTTCACACGTCTCGTCGAAGGGCCGTATCCCAACTACGAACAAGTGATTCCGAAGGACAACGATCGCTATTGTTTGGCCGACAAAGGCGCCCTTACCAGCGCCCTCAAGCGCATGTCCATCATTGCGTCCGACCAGACGCATCGCATCAAGATGTCATTCAATGCCGGCATGCTGAAGTTCAGCGTGACCACTCCCGATTTGGGTGAAGCGCAAGACGAACTCCCGGTGCAGTACACCGGTGATCAACTCGATATCGGCTTTAACGCGATGTACTTGTTGGAGATTCTTCGCTACATGCCGACCGAACAAGTGCGGCTCACGTTTAAGGCGCCCGAACGCGCCGCCACCATCGAGCCAGAAGGATGGGACGATCCGGCAAAGTATCTGTGTCTGGTGATGCCGCTGCGCCTGATGGATTGAGACGTCGCAATCAGTTCTTGATCGTCTCACCCGTGAGGGTCACACGCTGCGTCACGTGTTGAGCGTGTATCGCGGCGGGTGACGTCCGATCGGTAACAGTGAGCACGAGGCTGCTGGTGCTCTGCCAGCGACTCACCGCGCCACTGGTAACCGATATCCGCGCGTCCAGTGTCGCTTCACCGCTGCCGGTGACCTCTACCGAGCGCCACGGCGAAGCGCTCTTGCCAGCGACGCGCGTCCGACTGGATCGACGGACCACCACGTGCACGCCGTCATCACCGCGTACAGCATCGGTTACGACATACTCCGCGATGGTTCGAACGGTCATGGGAAGACTCGATCGGCACACCACCTGCACGGTACTATCGCGCCACTGATCGCCCACGGCGACGGTAGCGGGGACCCGCAGCAACAAGTCGCGTACCATCGCCAGCGCGCCACTCTCCGGTCGATCGCATTCGTTGGCCAGCGGCGGTTGCAGCGCTACGCGCAATGCCTGCGCATCGAGCACCGCGTCAAAGCGCAAGCTGTCGATAGCGATCGGGGTGGTGGAAAGCGCTGATGTGACGGCGTAGCCAAACACGCGACCCGTAGCGCTCAGTCCACCATTCGGCACGCGACGAAGCCGCACGACCACCTGCGCTTCGCTCGAGACGCGTTGGGTGTCTCGCCGAGTGGCACTGTCGCGCTCGAGGTCGGTGACGCTGTGCAGCTGATAGCGCGTGTCGGTCACCACCACGGGCAACGTGTAGCGAACCACCGCCGCGGCCACCGGCGGCACCACCGGCACCGAGATCGGTGGAGGCAGTTCGGCGGGTGCAGGCGGCGGCGCCACCGCTGGCGCGCAAGCGGCGGCGCCCCACAGCAGCAGCACTCCCATCGCGCCGAGCGCGGGTGCGATCGGACGGCGTCGAGTGGCAGCGAGAAGTGACACGAACAAGCGATGCGAAAAAGTGGGGGGAAGTCGCCGACCTGAAAGCCGGGATCTGTCGGTCCACTCATGCGCGAACGCGTTTGTGAACCGGACGGTCATTCCTCTCGGCGTTCAGTCACCCGAACGCTCCAGCAGCCTACCCGCGGCTCGATGTCGTGAGACACCGTGGTCGAGACGGACCGTCTCTCGCCGCTTATTTGGCCTTGCTCCGGCTGGGGTTTACCGAGCCATCATCGTTACCGATGACGCGGTGGGCTCTTACCCCACCATTTCACCCTTACCGCGACTTGGCTTTCGCCTGCAACGCCACGGCGGTTTGCTTTCTGTTGCACTGTCCGTCGCACTCAGCTCACGCCGAATGCGCCCAGGCGTTACCTGGCAACCTGCCCTGTGGAGCCCGGACTTTCCTCGGTGCGCCAGGCCGAAACCTGAGGCATCGCGACCGTCCGGTCGACGACTTCCCGTTCGGCAATATACCGCACGAAACCCAAACGCCGCACCAGGCCCGCCTCATCACCGCGCTGGGGATCCCGACCGCGTAGTTAGTATATACGCCCCGCCGATCGTATCTGTCGGCCGATCAACCGTTTAGCACCGCTATCGTCTGAAACGCGGGAAACCCGCGCTAGTTGAGCGCTAGTTGGCGACGGGTACGACGAATCCTCCGTCGACAGCATCCGCCTGTTCCGACTTGACGTCTATCACGAAGTAGGTGTTGTCGATGACGGAACGCATGTCGGCCCAAGTTTTCCCATTGCAAGCGATGACCCGCAGTACCTGACGATACGCTTGCAGCGTCAACGCGCGCGCGCGCGGCCCATGCTCACGACACCGACTTCGAGGCTGACGACTGGCACCGTGCCTCCCCCGAGGTACGTTCTCGCCGTCGCGGCGGCGCGTACGGCAAAGGAGTGCGACTTCGCCAGGACGCCAACGCCGACATGCGGTCCGATTCCGTAGACCTCACCAAGCAGCACACCGAGTCCACCCTTGATGAACACTCCCAGTTTCCCGGAGGTGATGGCCATTCCGCCGCCATCGATACCGACAAGCGGGGTGCCAAATTCTGGTGGCACTGCCGCCCATGCATCGAGGGTCAATGACGGCCGGGAAATACGCGACGCGAGATGCAGCGCGCCGCCGGGAGAGGTGCCGGTCAGAAACCCATACGTGCCGAGCGAACCACCGAACGAGGAGCCGCCCGCCTCCGGATTTGACGTGCTTTGCGCCGCGAGCCCGCTTGGTGCGAATCCGCTTGGTGCGAATCCGCACGCGGCAACGAGCAACACGCGAGCCATACGGTCAACAACCATTGCGGGTTCCGATTCGGGGAGACGTCGACGCACCACGAGGCGCGAGTTGCATCGATGGTGGCAAGCATGCAGGCCGGGGCGGATTGCAGCAAGGGCACCGACCATGCGCGCGCAGCGTCCTCAAAATTGCCGCGCGCAGATGACGAGCTGATGACACCGGCTCCTATCCTCGCCAGACGCTGACCTCGCGCCTATCACCACGACCGCCGAGGTTGATCACGGAACACGCGAGGGACACCATGACTGCTGAGATGATTCGCTATCGCCTTCCTGCCCGCGCCAGGACGACCGAGGTTCACGCGGGGGGCGCCATAGCGACGTTCGTGACCCCGACCGAACGCCAGCGCGTCGACGCCGCCGGACACGGATGCTACGTGGCCCTGCATCGCGAATCGCTTGAAGACCTCATGGTCGACCTGCGCACGCGCGCCGTGTCTGCGGTGCTGGTTTCGGTGTCGCGCTATCAGACACAGCACGCGA
>JANLVM010000390.1:0-5858 GCA_031364015.1 Gemmatimonadaceae bacterium | reverse complement strand
GATCGGCTTGATCGCAGGAGCGGTCCACGTCATGACGTCTTCCTCCGGAGCAGCCGCACAAGTTTCACGATCGGATCGTAGAACTCGTCCACCACGCGCTCCTTAAGCGGGATGATCGCGTTGTCGGTGATCGCGATGTGCTCGGGGCACACCGCGGTGCAGCACTTGGTGATGTTACAGTATCCGATCGCGTGCTCGTCCTTGAGATCGCGCATCCGATCCTCGGTGTCAAGCGGATGCATCTCCAGCGCCGCCACATACACCAGGTGCCGCGGCCCGACAAACTCATCGTGCTTCTGGTGGTCGCGCAAAACGTGGCAGACATCCTGGCACAGAAAGCATTCGATGCACTTCCGGAACTCCTGCACGCGGTCCACGTCGGCCTGATCCATGCGCCACGTACCGTCGGGCGCGTCGGGCGCCCGCGGCTTGAACTTCTTGATCCGCTTCTTGGCCTCGAAGTTCCACGAAACGTCGGTCACGAGGTCGCGCACGTGCGGGAACGCACGCATCGGCTCCACGGTGACGGGCTCGTTGGCCGGTAGCGCGTCCATGCGCGTCATACACATGAGCTTCGGATGGCCATTGATCTCGGCAGAGCACGACCCGCATTTCCCCGCCTTGCAGTTCCAGCGGATCGCGAGGTCGTTGGCATTCTCGGCTTGGATCTGATGCACCGCATCCAGCACCACCATGCCCTCGGTGATGTCGGTAGAGTAGTCGACGAAGGCACCGGTACCGCGCTCGCCGCGCCAGATCCTGAACGTGGTGGTTGCCATTAGGACTTCTGCTCCTCGATGATGGCCTTGAGCTCGTCCGGCATCGACGGAATCGCCCGCCGCTCGAGCTCCATCTGGCCTGTGCTCCCCTTTCGCAAAACGATATTGAATGCTGCGTAGGAGGCATCCTTGTCGGGAAAATCATCGCGGAAGTGACCGCCGCGACTCTCCTTTCGCTCAAGGGCCGCGCGCGTGATGGCCTCGGAGACGGTCAGGAGGTGGTGGAGGTCGAGCGCGGTGTGCCACCCTGGGTTGTATTCCCGGTTTCCGTGCACGGCGACTTTGCTCGAACGCTCGCGCAGCGCGGCCACGCCGTCGAGCGCGCGACGCATCTCTCCCTCCTCGCGGACAATGCCCACCAGCGTCTGCATCATACCCTGCAACTCGTGTTGAATCGCGTACGGGGCTTCGGGGCTACCACTGCGCCCGAACGGCTCGAGCGCCGCCGCCACCGACGCGTCAGCGTCGCTTGGTGACATGCGAGTCGTCGCGTGATCCTTGGCGTACGCCACCGCAAACTCGCCCGCGCGCTTGCCGAACACGAGCAGATCGGACAGTGAATTGCCTCCCAGCCGATTGGCACCATGCAGGCCCGCCGCGCATTCTCCGGCCGCGAAAAGTCCTGGCACACTCGACATTTGCGTGTCCCCGTCCACGCGGATTCCACCCATGAGGTAGTGCGTCGTCGGACCGACCTCCATCGGTACCGCCGTGATGTCGATGTTGGCAAGCTGCATGAACTGATGATACATCGACGGGAGTTTCTTCCGGATGTGCTCCGCACCTTTGGGGATGCGCTCCTTGATCCACGCGATGTCGAGAAACACGCCCCCGTGCGGACTTCCGCGCCCTTCGCGCACCTCGCGCTGAATACACCGCGCCACGTGATCTCGCGTGAGAAGTTCAGGAGGACGACGCGCCGACTTGTCGCCCTGGGTGTACCGCCAGCCCTCCTCCTCGGTGTCGGCCGTTTGGCTTTTGTAGTTATCCGGGATGTCGTCAAACATGAAACGCTTGCCGTCTTTGTTGCGCAGCACACCCCCCTCGCCACGCACACCCTCCGTGACAAGGATGCCTTTCACACTCGGCGGCCACACCATTCCCGTGGGATGAAACTGCACGAACTCCATGTCCATCAGCTCGGCGCCGGCATCGTACGCCAGCGAGTGACCGTCGCCGGTGTACTCCCAGCTGTTGCTCGTAATGTCGAACGCGCGACCGATGCCACCGGTGGCGAGCACCACGGCGCTGGAGGAGAAGAGCCGGAAGCGACCCCGTTCGCGGTCGTAGGCCATCGCGCCCGCGACGCGATCGCCGTCTTTCATCAGCTCGACCACCGTCACTTCCATGTGTACGTCGATGCCCAGATGGATCGCGTGGTCCTGAAGCGTTCGAATCATCTCGAGTCCCGTACGATCGCCGACGTGCGCGAGCCGAGGATACCGGTGGCCGCCGAAGTTGCGCTGAAGAATGCGGCCATCACTCGTGCGATCGAACACGGCTCCCCACGCCTCCAGCTCACGCACGCGGTCCGGTGCTTCACGCGCGTGCAGCTCGGCCATGCGCCAATTGTTCAGGTACTGCCCACCGCGCATCGTGTCGGCGAAATGCACGCGCCAGTTGTCACGATCGTCCACGTTTCCCATCGCCGCCGCCACACCACCTTCTGCCATGACGGTGTGCGCCTTGCCAAGCAACGACTTGCAGACCAAGCCAACGCGCGCACCGCCGGCCGCTGCCGCGATCGCCGCCCGCAGGCCGGCCCCTCCCGCGCCGATCACCAGGACGTCGTGTTCGATCCGCTCATACTCGGCCATCTAGAGAATCCTCAGGTCGCGAATCACACCCGTCGCGCACAGCCGGACATAGACATCGGTGAGTGCCACCGAGAACAGGCTGCACCACGCCCAGTTCATGTGACCGCGATTGCAGACGCTTGAGCAGTCGTATGCGAGCTTGCGGATGGGAGACTTCGACAGGCGGTCCATCATACCGCCCACCACATGCCGCATGGAGTGACAACCGATCGTGTAACCCGAAAGAAGCACCACATTCACGAATAAGACGATCGTGCCAACGCCAATGCCGAACTGTGTCGACCCGCTGCTGTCCGTGAACCATAGCGCCAGGTACGCGTCATGCCACAGGAATACCAAAAAAATGAATGCGAGTAACAAACCGTAGCGGTGCACGTTCTGCATGATCAGCGGAAACGAGTTCTCGCCAAGGTAGGTCTTGCGCGGCTCGCCCACCGCGCAGGCCGGCGGATCGGCCCAAAACGCCTTGTAGTACGAGCCACGATAGTAGTAGCAGGTAAAGCGAAACAGCGCGGGCACTGGCAGGATGATCAGCGCCGGCGAGAACGGAATGAAGCTGGGCCACCAGCTCGGCTTCGGTCCGAACCACGCGTGTGGAGACGCGCCAAAGATCTCCGGCGAATACAGCGGAGAGATGTAGGGTCCGTGCGTGTAGTCCGCGTTCTGAAACGCCGCCCAGGTCGCGTAGGCAAGGAAGCTGCTGAGGATGGTGACGACGATGACGTTGGGGATCCACCATGTGTCGCGGCGGAGGGTCTCGCCAAACTTTCGCGGTTCCATCACCGGCAGGGATCGTGGCATGCAGTGGTTCCTGAGCAGGCGTGAGGACGGGCGGCTCGAGCGCGGACGGTTTGGTTCAGTGCCCGGCAAACATGCAACGGGTCGCGCCGGGCAGCAACGCCACCGACCGCCTCCGAAGCGACTCCGCACTGGCGCCGGTGCTGCCCAAACGCGGCTCCTTCGCCCTGTCCCCCCAGTTATCTTCGCCTGACAACGGCACCGGCGACTTCGCAGTGTGGAACGTCGGGACCGTCGCTCACGCCATCGCGCAAGAAACGGAGAAGATGCCAAGAACCGCGGACCCCGCCGAGTTGCTCAACGCCGAACTGAGCCTGCTGGCCTTCCAGCGACGCGTGCTGGCCCTCGCCGAAGACGCATCCGTACCACTGCTTGAGCGGCTGCGATTTCTCGGTATCGTCACCAGTAACATCGATGAACTGTACATGATCCGCATGGCGGAGCTTCGCCTTGCCGCCATCGATGAACGCGCGACCACGCCGACGCACCGACTCGCGGAGCATGGCGAGAGTGACTCCGCCACTTACCGTCTGGAGGCGGTCGAGCGCGAGATCACCGAAATCCTCGCCGCGCAAGCCCGCTGCGCCGAACAGTGTTTGCGCGAAGCCGCGAAGGCGGGCGTGGGGCTTCTAACGTGGGATGCGCTCACCGGCGCCGAGCGTGAGGCGCTTCGCACGCGCTACCTCGAAGAGATCCAGCCCGACCTGATGCCGCACGCGATAACGCTCAGCCCGGGCTATCCGCTGCCACATCTGCCGCATTTGGGACTGTTCGTCGCCGTCGTCTTCAGGGCTGCGGCCGGTGAGCGTACCCGTCTCGCCGAGCATGAACTTCCCGGCGATGTCCCGCGACTATTGCACGTCCCAGGACGACTCGGCGCCGTGATCGCTATCGAGGAGGTGCTTCGCGCGAACGCGCACTTGCTCCATCCCAATGCCGTCGTCGATGGCGCGTATCTGTTTCGGGTGACGCGCGGCGGCGATCTGCGTATTCTCGACGACGAGGCGAGTGACCTGCTCGATGCCGTGGCGTTGGCCGCCGAGCGACGCCCGCACAATCCCGCCGTGCGGGTAGAAGTCGAGCGCAGTATGCCGGCCAATGTCGGCGCGTTGATTCTCGACAACTTGCGTCGAGAGGCGATCGGACGCGACATGGAGTTGACGGTCGACGCCGTGCAGGTCGTGGACGGATTGCTTGATCAGCGTTGCTTGCAAACGCTGCCCCTGCCGCGCGAATCGGCGTTCGAGTATCCGTCGTTCACCACGCGCGTACCAATCGCGCCTGACCGCTCGATGTTCGATGCGCTGCGTGACGATGACATACTCGTCCATCATCCGTTCGAATCGTTCGAGTCGACAGTCGTGCGCTTTCTGCAGGACGCCGCAGACGATCCCGCCGTGACCGCGATCAAGACGACGTTGTATCGTGTGGGAAATCCCTCGCCCGTCGTCGAAGCGCTGCTGACCGCCGCGCGATCAGGAAAGCACGTGTTCGCGCTGGTGGAGTTGCAAGCGCGATTCGACGAGGAACAGAATGTGCATTGGGCCCGAGCACTGGAACGCGCAGGTGGTCACGTGATGTACGGTCTGCCGGAACTCAAGGTGCACGCAAAAGCGGCGCTCGTCGTTCGTCGCGAGGGCGAACGTCTGGCGCGGTATGTGCATGTGGGAACCGGAAACTACAATACGCGCACCGGTCGGCAGTACACCGATCTCAGTCTGTTCTCCGCGCGCGATGACCTCACGGCCGATGTCGCCGACCTGTTCGACACGTTGGCGTCCGCATCGCCGGTGCCGCTCGGACTCACACGGGGGGCGTTGGTTGCTCCTCATCAACTGCTCCTGGCGCTCTTGCAGTGCATCGAACGCGAGATCGCGCATGCGCGCGAGGGCCGACCGGCAGATATCACCATTAAGGTGAACGCTCTCGCCGACACAGAGATCGTGCGCGCGCTCTATCGCGCGTCGCAGGCTGGCGTAAGCATCAACCTGGTGGTGCGAGGGATTTGCACGCTGCGCCCGGGTGTGCCGGGGCGCTCCGACGGCATTCGCGTGGTATCCGTCGTCGGACGTTTTCTGGAGCATTCGCGGATCTATCGATTCGCCAATGGCGGCGACCCGCAGTACTTCATCGGTTCCTCAGACCTGCGGCCGCGAAACTTGCGTCGTCGCGTCGAACTGCTGGTGCCCGTACCAGGCGCGGAGCATCGCAGGCGACTCGACACGATTCTTAGCCGCTACCTGACCGATCCGACCGGGTGGGAGCTCACCGCGAGCGGCACGTACGAACCACGGTCTGGTCACGGCATGGGCGCGCAGGCTACGCTGGCGGAAGCATTGTGAGTTTGCGCCGAATCTGGCGTGGAGTACCAGCCCTGCTTGCCGACGCCTCGCGCACGACTGTCCACTCTGCGGGCGTGTGTTGTCCTCAATCGGGGAATCTCAATGGCTACTATTGCTGTTAA
>JANLVM010000384.1:0-4276 GCA_031364015.1 Gemmatimonadaceae bacterium | reverse complement strand
CGAGCCGTCTGCTTGGCGTTCGCTGACGTCATGGTGGCGGAGCAGGTGATGCCACTGGTGCTCGGTACGCCGTCAACCGTACGCGGTGTGGCCGTCTGACGTACTGGCGAGCGTGATTTCGATGACGATTGCGCTTCGCGGAACGGACACGTTCCGTTCATGACCGCCTCGCTCAGTCTCTACTTGCCCGCACGCCCGCCTGGTATTACTATCAGTAATACACTTGATGGAGGCGACATGCGCACGATTTCACTTCGGCTCGACGCCGAATCGGACAGGATGCTGCGGGCACTCTGTGATCGCTTCGAGGCGACGCAGACGGATGTGGTTCGGAAGGCACTCGAATCGCTGGCGAACAGCGCGACCTCGACACCGGGATCGCTGGGCCTTGAGCTCGGCCTCGTGGGCGCATTCGCCAGCGGCAGTTGCGGAAACGCGGCTGGACACTCTGCGGCGGTCAAGGCACGCCTTGCCGAGCGGCGACGCGACGAGCGGCCGGCGGCAACCGATGAGAATCGGTCTGGCCCCGCAAGCCGCGGTACACGAGCGACTCGCGTTCCGAAACCATGAGAGGGCGCCGTGTGCTGTTGGACACCGGTCCGCTGGTGGCATGGCTTGATCGCGATGATGCACATCACGCCACGGTACAACGGTGGCTGGCGGCGTATCGCGGCGAACTGCTCACCACTTGGCCAGTGATCACGGAGGCCTGTCACCTGGTTCCCGAGCAGGTAGCGCCGAAGCTGTTGCAGTGGATCGAACAAGGCGGAGCGACACTCGCCGAGATTCCGGTCTCATCACTGCGTGCCATTGCGACGCGCATGGAGAAATACGCCGACTTACCTATGGATCTCGCGGACGCGACGCTGCTGTGGGTGGCCGAGCGCGAGGGTGTCATGGATGTACTGACGCTCGATCGCCGGGATTTCGGGATTTACCGGACGACGCGGGGACGGATGCTGCGGGATGTGCTGGAGCGGTCGTCCTAAGGTCCAGCGCGATTGAATGCAGCCCATCATCTTCGACCGACTGAATATCGCGTCGTTCGTCGGCCTCATACACCTGCAAACGCGCTTACTCAGCGAATCTCGAGCTTCGCTTGTGCCGCCGTCATCGTTTCACCGCCGTAGTCCACGATGGCGAGCAGCATGTAGCGTCCCTTGACGAGCTTGGGCAGCGGCACGCGAAATCGCCGCGTTTCACCAGCCTTCACGATCTGCGCATCGACAAACGGTACCGTTGCTGCCACGCTGTCTCGGCTGACGTGCACCTGCAGCTCGCCATCAATGATTGTGGTCGTGGTGCCGGTATTGGCGTACGTGATCTCGAGCGTGTCGCCCTTCTGGCCGGTGATGACGAGGTTCGTCACCTTGCCGTCAATGGCGGGTGTTGCGGCGACGGTCGACGAGGCGGTCGAGCGAGTCGCCACGTTGCTGGCACTACCCAGTGCCGATTGCGCCCATACGTGCGACGACGCGAAGCACAGTGACGCGGCGATGCCGAGTGCCGTAGCGGGTATCGAGACGAGTCGAGAGAGGAAGTGGCGCATCGGTAGTAGGGCCAAGGGTGATCATGGCGCGATCTTGCCCTACCTCTACTGGAACAACGATGCCAGCATAGTCGAGTTCGGTGATGCGAGCCTTCGTTACCACCACGGCCCTTTCTGGCGAAGGTAGCCACGAAGCTATCACAAGTATGACATCACGATTGTATCTTGCTGCAGCGATCCGCCGCACTGGCGTAACACTAGTGATGCGTGCATGCGACGCTGCGTTGATGCTACAGCGATCCGGCTTATTGGCATTGCTGGTTTGTGAATGAGACGCGCCTGGGCATTCCGCTCCTCCCCTTCGAGGACAAGTGGCTCACCGGCGCCACCTCACGGTTCCTCCCACCTCCGCCCTGAGCAGTGCGGAGGGCCGTCGCGCTCGCTACCCTCCCGACATGCCGATGTCTCGACCACTGCTGGCGTTAGCGGTCACGCTCACCGTCTCGCGCGCCGCCGCACAATCTGCCCCGCGGGACACACTCGCCAAGCCGCCCGCCGCTGCGCCCTATCGCGACGCGCGGATTTCGCCCGCGCATCGCGCGCAGGACCTCCTCTCCCGCATGACGCTGGACGAAAAATTCTGGCAGCTGTTCATGATCCCCGGTGATCGGGATAATCCCGCGCATGACTATCGGCACGGATCGTTCGGCCTGCAGATCAACGTGCCTGCAGGCATGCGCGCCGAGGCACCGCGAAGTGACACGCTGCCATCCGCGAGCGTCGCGCGCGCGCACGCCGAACGCATCAACGCGCTGCAGCGCTGGTTCGTGAACGACACCCGACTCGGCATTCCACTCGTGCCGTTCGAAGAGACGCTGCACGGGCTGACGCGAGAGGGTGCGACGACGTTCCCGCAAGCCATCGCGCTCGCCGCGACCTGGGACACGGCGCTAGTCAGTCGCGTGGCCTCGGCGATCGCGGCTGAAACGCGCAGTCGCGGCATTCGCATGTCGCTGTCTCCCGTGATCAATATTGCCAATGACGTCCGATGGGGACGCGTGGAAGAGACGTACGGTG
This sequence comes from Gemmatimonadaceae bacterium, assembly GCA_031364015.1. Taxonomy (GTDB): domain Bacteria; phylum Gemmatimonadota; class Gemmatimonadetes; order Gemmatimonadales; family Gemmatimonadaceae; genus Gemmatimonas. Next base: position 1,710 of record JANLVM010000384.1, on the reverse strand, counting down.
AAGACACCTGGCTCACCAGCGCGATGGCGCGCGCGTACATCACGCCACTTGAGCAGGCGGGCATCGTCACCACACCCAAGCACTTCATCGCCAATGTCGGTGACGGCGGCCGCGACAGCTACCCTATTGAATTCAGTCGACGCCTGTTGGATGAGCGATACTTTCCACCATTCATCTCGGCGTTCCGAGACGCGCACGCGCGCAGCGTGATGACGGCGTACAACTCCGTAGACGGGTCGGCGGCAACGCAGAGTCGCATGCTCCTCACCGACGTGCTACGCACCGGCTGGGGATTCACCGGCTTCGTTATCTCCGACGCGGCCGCGACCGGCGGCGCGACGGTCCTGCATCACACCGAGGCCAGCACGGCTACGGCTGCACGACACGCGCTGGAGTCTGGACTCGATGTGATTTTCCAGTCGACATATGAACAGCATCGACCGTATCTCGCCGCCTTTCGAAACGCCGGCATCGCGTCGGCCGTGGTCGACAGCGCGGTCGCGCGGGTGCTGCGGACGAAGTTCGCAATGGGATTGTTCGAGTCGCCCTACGCAAATCCCGACAGCGCAGCGGCGGAAGCACGGTCACCGGCGCACCGTGCGTTGTCTCGCGAGGCCGCCGTCGCATCGATCGTACTGTTGCGCAATGAGCACGCGCGTCTTCCGCTCGCCGCCAGTGCGAAGCGGATCGCCGTGATTGGCGTGGACGCGACAGAGGCGCGAGTCGGTGGGTACGCACCACCGGGCGCGCGCGTGGTAAGCATTCTCGACGGAATTCGCGCCGGTGCACCGTCGGGGACACGCGTGCGAACAACGGCTGGCGTACCGCGGGTCTTTCGTGCGCTCAGCGTCATTCCGGCGTCGGCGTTCGCAACGAACCGCAACGGACAATCCGAAGCCGGTCTCAGCGCCGAATACTGGGACAACATCACCATGGACGGTGCGCCGAGGCTTGCCCGAGTCGACGCGCAGGTCGACTTCGGTTGGACACTCAACTCACCGGGTCGCGGCATTCCGTTTGATTGGTATTCCGCACGCTGGGCCTCAACGGTCACCGTGCCATCCACTGGAGTTCGCACGCTGGCGGTTGAAGGGAACGATGGGTATCGCTTGTACATCGACGATCGGCTGGTCATCGACAATTGGCGGAAGCAGTCCTACGGCACGCGCACCATACCCGTGGTGCTCGCCGCGCGTTCGCGCCACACGGTGCGACTTGAGTTTTTCGAAGCCACCGGCAATGCGCGACTCAAGTTGCTGTGGGACGTCGGCGTGCGTGACACGCAAAACGCCGCCATCGCGAACGCGACGACACTCGCCCGACAGAGCGACATCGCAGTGGTGGTCGTCGGAATCGAGGAAGGCGAATTCCGTGATCGCGCAAAGCTTGGGCTTCCCGGCCGACAGGAGGAACTGATCCGGCGTGTAGCGTCCACCGGAACACCCGTCGTGGTTGTGCTTATTGGTGGCAGCGCGATCACCATGCCGTGGCTCGATCGCGTCGACGCCGTCGTAGCCGCGTGGTATCCGGGGCAGGAGGGGGGGCACGCAGTCGCCGATCTGCTGTTCGGTCGTACGAATCCGGCCGGTCGCCTGCCGCTCACGTGTCCGATGCATGAAGGGCAGGTGCCGCTGCACTATGCGCACAAGCCCACTGGACGCGGTGACGACTATCTCGATCTCACCGGCCAGCCACTGTTCCCGTTCGGCC
>JANLVM010000339.1:0-1836 GCA_031364015.1 Gemmatimonadaceae bacterium | reverse complement strand
GGTTAAAAGACAGACCGCGCCAGCTTCCTGCAAGTCCGTTAACTTCCCCTGTTCCCCCTAACCTTGTGAGGCTTCATGAAGCGGACGGCTCTGGCAGTATGGAATGGCAGTGGATTGGAAGGCAGTGGGACGCTCACGACGCCAAGCGGTGCGCTGCTTCAGCAGCCGTATTCGTTCAAGCTGCGATTTCAGGACGAGCATGGGACTGACGGGACGAATCCGGAGGAGCTGATCGCGGCGGCACATGCGGGCTGCTTCTCGTTGGCGCTCTCATTTCAACTCACGAACGCGGGCCATGTACCGACGGAACTGCGAACGCAAGCGGTTCTCACGCTGGAGAAGTTGCCCCAAGGCTTTACCATCATGGGCATTGTGCTCAAGGTGGAGGGCAATGTGCCCGGCATCAGCGCGGAGCAGTTCACGGAACTTGCGGCCACCGCAAAGGCCAACTGCCCGGTGTCACGCGCGCTCAGTGTGCCGATCACCCTCGAAGCAACCTTGTTGCAGTAATGCCAACTGCGGTTGCCGTACTCCAACTGCGGTCGAAGGCATGATGGCCACGCAACTCGTCGCACTCGTGTTGCTCTTGCGTAGAGCGTTCGCTGCGGCGGTACTTGGCGCTGTCGTCGCCAACACCGCCCGCTCGCAACCCCTCGAATCGCTCTGGTACACCCGTAATGGTGCGCCCAGCACGCCCATGTTTGTGGCCCACGCCGACCGTATTTCGATCGTGTCGCCGCAGGTGTTTGCGTTCGATGCCGATGGCGCCATTCATGGTGCACTCGATCCGGACGTCGTCCGCGTCGCGCGCGCGCAGCGTGTGAAGCTCGTGCCGCTGGTGATGAATCCCGGATTCGATCAACCTATGATGCATCGACTGCTCACCGTCGCTGAGCCACGCCTGCGTGCGATTCGCAGCATGGCGGCGCTCTGCCGCGATTTGAAACTCGACGGCCTCCAGTTCGACGTCGAAAACGTTCATGTGTCCGATCGTGATGCCTTCACGTCCTTCGTGCGCGAGTCGGTGGATTCGATTCACCGCGCGGGGTGCACGGTGTCAGCGGCGGTCGTACCTCGCACCAGTGATGACCCGGGACCGACACCGTATCATCGGTGGATTTACGACAACTGGCGCGGTGTGTACGATTACAAAGCGCTCGCCGACACGCTCGACTTCCTGTCGTACATGACCTACGCGCAGCACACCGGTGGTTCAACCGCCGGACCCGTCGGCGGATTTCCGTGGATCAAGGCGTCGCTGGAATACGTGCTGGCGCTGGGTGTACCCCCAGCCAAGATTTCCCTCGGTATTCCGGGCTACTCCGACCACTGGTTTTCCACCTGGGATTTGCGCACGGGGTCGGGGACCGGGGGTCGTGACATTAGCTACGCCGAGGGGCAGCAGCTGCTCACGAAGTTCGGCGTGACCGCGCGTTGGGACGCCGTGCAGAAGTCCCCGTACGCGATGTGGGAGAACGCGGGCGTGTTCGAGCATCTGTGGCTGGAAGACGTACGCGCGTTTGAGGCCAAACTGCAGTTGGTCCGGCAGTACAAGCTGCGCGGCTACTCGGTCTGGCTGCTCGGGCTTGAGGATCCGCGCGTGTGGGAACTGCGACACGCGGTGGCGAAGTAGCTACTGGATGACGACACGATGCCGCGTCCGATCTGCTCACGCCGACAGTCATCACGGACGCCTACTGCTTCGGCTCGCCAAGCAGCACCTAGCGTTGTTGGCCATTTTAGATCGGCGTGTCCCTGTCCACGCCGTCATAGGTGGTGGCGAAGCGTTGACGCTGATCCCGGTGTGATCGATCGCGGTTGACGTGGTCTGGCCGG
>JANLVM010000334.1:0-2599 GCA_031364015.1 Gemmatimonadaceae bacterium | reverse complement strand
GAACCCAGCGCGCAATTACCCCGATGCGTTTCGCGGCATCGGCGCGGTTGCTCGGCTCTGCCGTCATTGGCGAGTCGTCATCGCCGACCGCGCCCGCGTCGCCTTCGACGCTCTCTTCGACGATCGGGTCGGGATCGAGCTCCAGCAGCCGCGCGACCTGTCCGGCGACGAACCGGCGCACTTCATCAAGCGCGCCCCGCAACGCATTGAACGCCGGCGCGTCACGACCGAAGCGCTCGTCGGAAATCTTTTCGAGCGCGGCCAGTGCGCCAATCGACAGGTCAACGTCGGCAAGAATCGCGCGCGCGCTGACCTTGTTCAACAGCTCGATGGCGGCGTCGACCGCTTCGGGCGTCAGCTTCCCTTGCTCGATCAACTGGGTGCGCGATTCACGCTTTGCGCGGTCGGTCTCCGACTCTGCTTCAGTCGGCATCGTCCGTGATTCGACATACTGAACGAAGGTGAACCCTGTGGCACCCAACACCGTCATCTTCGCCGGAACGACCAATTTGTTGCCGATGAACGCAATTGGCCCGCTGCGCAACTCGAGATCGTCATCTTCCGGCAGCGGATGCACCGTGTCCCAGAAGAGCTGCAGCATGCCGGTTAGCGCATCGAGACCAGTGGCCATCCCGCCGAAGCCGTGCTTTTGCAGCAGCGCTTCGGTGAGCCACACCTGCAGTTGCAGATCCTTGGTTTCCTTGGTGAGCAGTTCCGTGCATCGCGTGATGACGGTCGGCCAATCCGCGAGCTTTCTCGGGCCATCCTCGGATCGCCGGGGGATGTCAGGATCTTCGCGACGCGCCTCCTTAATGGCGTCGACGCGCGAGTCGTAACGAAGGTCCTTGCCGGAGGGTGCTTCACCCGGAATCGGTTGAAGCAGTGTGGCAACGAGTTCGGTATTCACGGGCATGAGGGCGATCCGCTGGCGATACAAGAGAAGATGCGGCGCACGCGCTGCGCCGGTGAGACCGTCAGACGCGGTCGGTGCGGGTAGCTCAGTTGGACGTCAGGATGAGCTGACGGATGTCGAGGAGCGGAACCTCGCGTCCATCGATGCGCCAAACTTTCTGACCCACCGGAGCAAAGTCACCGTCCGGCAACTCCTCCCAATCGGTCGCGCGTCCGAGTCGCAGCTCGGCATCGGCGTTGCGCCAGACGGCCGGAGACAATGCCGGCAACAGCACCTCGCCGAGGTCCAAATGCCGAATCTCCTCGCTGGTCTGGACGCGCGCCGGAATCCAGCGTAAGTCGCGCAGTCTCGTCGGAGGCTCGATGGTCACCGACGCCAGGTGCGCGAACGGGATCCACAGGTATCGTCCGCCGGCGCACACTTCCAACCGCGCACCGATACGCGGATCGGCGTCCTCAATGGTGGTGAACGGCGCGTCGTTGCACGTTCCTCCATGCACCACCGGGGCCGCATCGCGCGGGTAGTCGCCGGTGGCGAACATGTGCTCGCGCACCCGTTCCGCCACCAGTGCGGCGCGATAGGTGGCCGTGCCGGCTTCTGCCATCGCGCCGTCACGGGCGAGGGCGTCCAACTGCTTCTCCGCGCGGTCATACTGTCCCGCGAACGACAATAGTTCAAACAGAAACGAACGTCGCTGGACGTCGATCGGATGGCTCCGAAGCTCGACGCCCAGCGTTTCGATGGCCGCTTCCAGCCGACCGTCCTGAAACAACTCGTTGGCGGTAGGGGCGGTAGGCATGGAAGAACGGTCCTTTACGCCTAGCTTGAGACCTTCGTGAGGTCCCACCCGCCCTGACCAGCAGTCGCCATCTTGCCGGTCTTGTCTTGCATGAAGTACTCAATCGCGCACTTGCCGAACGCCAGCGAAAGGGATTCGGTGGGCGAATCATCGCCACCCGACGACCCACTCCACTGCACCGACTCGACCATCACCGTGTCGAACGTGTACGTCAGAAAGATCTGCTGACCGGCCGTCCCGCCCGCTTTGCGCATGGTGACAATGACTTTCTCGATGTGCTGACCGTCGCAGCAGCTCTGAAACAGCAGTGCCGACGCCTTGTCCGTCTTCTTCATCACGTTGAACGAAGAAATCGACACCTTGCCGCCCGAAATGCCTGACGATCCCGAACCGATCGTAGTCGGATTGGAGGCACCCCAGCTAAACGAGAAAATCTCGATCTTGCCCTCAAACCCCTTCGCGGTGCTTTCACCCTTGATCTTATCGCCAAGGTCCAGAAACGTATCGAATGCCATGGTAGAAGCTCCTCACGGTGATAATGTGCGCTGCGGCACAGCGCCGCAGCGATGGAACGCGATGCTACTGGTACAGTTATTTTGCCGGAGCCGGAAGCTCGGCCACCAACCGCATGGCCACCCCGAGTTCGTCAAGCTGGTAATGCGGCCGCAAATACGCCACTGCGCGGTATGCGCCAGGTTTGCCCGGTACTTCGACCACATCGATACGCGCCTCAGAGAGCGGCTTGGCTGCCTTGATGGCCGCTGGCGCGTTGTCCAATGCGACGTAGCTCTGGATCCAACGATTGAGGAACGCGTCCACATCGTTGCGCGTGGCATAGCCGCCGATCTTGTCGCGCATCATCACTTTCAGATAGTGGGCGAAGCGCG
>JANLVM010000333.1:0-7849 GCA_031364015.1 Gemmatimonadaceae bacterium | reverse complement strand
CGCGATGGTGGTGTCGGAGGAACTCCAGTCGATATCACGAAAGGCTAAGGCTAAGGTGTCTCCCTGCGCGTCAAGTGCCTTCACGGAGAACCGGTGCGGCACACCCACGACCGGATCCGAGCCCATCGGCTCAATGAACAGCGCGTTTATGTAGCGCCTACGTACAGGTGACGGCGCGCCAAATAGCACAGAGGTGCATACAGCGCCTCGCTCGGACGAAAACTCGAGGGGGCGAGCGTTTGCTGGACTCAACGCCAACGACACTTCGCATACGGATCCGCTTCCACGCGGGGCTGGCCGAGTGGTCACCAGCCAACGCCCGTCGGCTGACACAATTCGCGTAGCCCGCGCCGTATCGACTATCGAGAACGTCCCGGAGTCGACGTGTGCGAGAAGCAACTGTCCCGACAGTTCAACCAGGAGAATCGAATCATTGCGCCATGCCCACGGTCGAACCCATGACTGCAGCTTGGGCGGTCGCGGGCACTTCGTGTGAAGACCATCGGTGTTCACCAGGCATAGTCGAACCCCATCACTCGTGGTACGCGTGAACGCCACACGTCGACCGTCTGGACTCCAGATCGGGGTACCGTCCGATCCCGCGTCGGCGGTGAGTCTCGACACCGCGCCGGTATTCAAATCGAGAATCGCCAGACTCCTCGCCGCCAGCGCGCTCCATCGGGCGGAAGCGAACACCACCTGGCCGCCGTCCGGCGAGACACTCGGTTCAATGTCGTCACCTGGCGATGCGGTGAGCCGTCTGGGTCGGGCATCGGTTTCAAACAGATACAGGTCAGTGACACCAGAATCTGGCGGCACCATAGTACCAATCCAGTCCCCCTCCCTCCGTCCAGTGGGAACAGCCCCCATCAGCATTGGCTCGTTCGGCAAGGTGAGGAACGGCGTGGCTTTGTCAGTGACAATCGGGCTGCCGGGCACCCAGTTTGCCGAACTGAGTGGCAACGCGAACAGCGTGACACGTCCAGTCGAGTCGGCTCGCATGAGCACCAGCGCACCATCGGGATCGGGTGTTGGCGCGCGTGTGGCGAGCCACGCGCCGGAGAGTCCTGCGATAGCCGCAATCGCTGCCGCACTTGCCAGGAATGTCCAACGGTTGGCAATACCCTGAAGCACTCGTTGCCGCTTGGGAAGCGCCGCGATCAAACGCGCGCGATCGACCGGTGAGTCCGCCTCTCCCAACGCATCCGACGCAATCCGTGCAAGCGGGCGAGAGTCACCATTTTTGCGGGAGCGTGACACGTACGCCCGGAACACCACGCGCACCACGTGGTCCTCGTCGGACCGCAACGCATGCGCGATCGCCGCGCGCATCGTGTACCCTGCGAGCGCGTCACCCTGTTGGAGAGCGGAATGAAGTGCGGCGGTCGCCAGCTCGGCGTGCACGCGCCGTCGATCGGGGGCGCTGGCCAATGCCAGCACCGCATCCGTGAGCGTGTCGTGCGCGATCGCACAGCGATCATCACTGATCGTGACGTATCCCGCGCGTTCGAGTAGTGCGAACACATGATCAAGCTCAATCGGTGTGCGCGCGAGAGCTCGTTGTATCCGATCACGCGTGCACGGCTCTCCAGCAACCGCGAGTATCAAAAGAAGCGCTCGCTCCTCGGGCGAGAGTGCCTCGATGCGCCGAGGCAGCGTCGCGCCCTGTTCCAGCAACTGCTCCAAAGTGTTGGGCGCCACCGAATGCCACACCTGCCCTGCGCGCGTTAGCACTCCGCGCTCCATCGACAACACCAACGCGTCGAGCACGTGGAGCGGGATACCCGAGGTCGTTCGGTGAAGCAGCGACGGTAGCTTCTGCGCCCAGTGTTCATCGGGAAGTGCTGCCAGACTCTGTACCAGTTCCATCACCCCCTCGCAGTCCAGCGGTGCGAGCGAAATGGTGGCGCCCAGCGTTGCGGCGAGCGCAGGACTCGCGGCTTCTCTGCTCGCGGTGACCAGCAGACATGGCGCGTCTTCCATGGTGGCCACTGCTCCAGCCAGTACCGCGCACGATGCGCCATCGGCCCACTGTAGATCGTCCAGGGCGAGCGCCAACGGCTGCTCTTCACTCACGGCAACCAGCAGCTCGTTGAGGGCAAGTGTTCGTCGACGCAACGCCTCATCACCGGTGGCCGTATCGGGATCGCCCGAAAAGTACGACGACAGCGCCGGGTTGATGGCCAACAAGGCCTTCTCGCTGCCCGGTGAAACGCCTTTGGCGCCGCGACGTCCAGCGAGCGCTGCAACTATGCTGCCGACAAATGCATACGGGAGCTCTCGGCGCCCCATGTCGGCTCGCGCACGCACTACGACTGTGCGATCACGCTGTAGGCGCGATGCGAAGTCGTCCAGCAGACGCGTCTTTCCCATGCCCGCTGGACCACGCACATGCACATGCGTGAACGATCGCGCCCGGGCGCGTGACCAGGACGTTGTCAGAATTGTGAATTCGCGATCACGCGACACCAGCGGCGCCACGAGAACCGGTAGCGACTCATCTACGACACCATGGTGTTTCGTCACGCGCTTGGCCGCGTTTAACAAGGTCTGCGTCGCCGGCAGCGGGTCGCGTTCATCGGCCGCCAACAGTCGCTCCAGCACAGCCGCCTCGTTGCTCGCGTTCAGAGTATCGCCGGATACGACCAGGACGTTTAGCAGGAGCCGCCACCCCGTCTCGTCCATCGGGTCCGCGTCACGGAGCCGTCGTGCGACGCTCAGTGCATCGCGGAAATGTCCGTTGTCGATAGCAGCGCCGACGACCCGTTCCGCGCAGCGCGAGAAGATCCCATGCAATCGGAGCCGTTCGCTTTGAACCCACAGGTCGAACTGCTGGCTGTCAGGTTGGGCGAACGCCGGAAAGAATTCCCCCGTGTACAGCGCCACTACCGATTCGGCGTCGCCGCGATCAGCGGCCTCGATCAACCGATCGCGATCGACCTCACAGGGGACCGCGAGCACCAGATACTCGTCGCCTGTGAGCGCGTCGGCGCCCAGCAATTTGCGAAGCTTCCAGAGATACGTGCGCAACGCACCCTGCGCTCCCTCCGTGGCGTGTCGCTCCCACAGCAGGTCCTGCAGATGCACGCGAGTCGCACCTCGACCAGGCGCGCAGGCGAGATAGGTAAACAAGGCCAGCGTCTTGGTGGCGCCTTCGTACAAGACCTGCTCACCCGCACCGTCGCGTCGAACCAGCCGACCTTCGCCGAGCGTGCTCAGCCGAAGTGCGGGTGCTGCGAAACCGGTACGGCCTTTGGCGACTGATTCCGCGTCAATCGATGTCATAGACGCTCAGTAGACGGAGGATACGCGGTACTGGAGGAGGCAAATAGAAAGTGCTCCACCCCGGCCACCCACCGTCGGTCATTCTGTCCGTGCGTGAGAACTCGGATAGTACGGGCGCAGGCGAGGGTCAGCAAGGCGCGCAACGCGCGGCTGGGGTGGAACGCACGCGCCGCGTCGTTTTAAGTAGCGTTGCAAAGCGATATGCTATGAATTGCAGGCCGCGAGCTCTTCTTGTTTCCGTTCATCCATATACGCCGGTTTCGCAGAATTGACGAATCTCGAGACCGTAAATCCCGATCCGAGAATGCTATCTGCACCAGTTCGGTTCCGCCGCCGCTAACTGCGTCACGCAGCGTAGGGGCGTTACAGGGAAGGCCGTCTCGCAGCCGCACACGGATGACCCTGCGCACTTCATCGTCGTTCAGGCGGGTAAGAGTTTCGGCATCGCGCATGGTCCTTTGGGTTCAAGGTGGAGCCGCGCTGCCGGTGATCCAGTCGCGTGCGGTGTGCCAAGCCAAATCGGGATTTTGCTTGTGGAGCGGATTCTGGGACACTGCGGTATGCCGGAACACCGGACCGCTATCGAGTATTTGAAAAGGTAGTTGTTGTAGTAGCGAGGCTGCGGCATACGAATTAATCTCAAATTGTTGACTCATTTGAAAATGACGTTATAGTAGTAGTATGGCTACTACAACTCCAACAAAACTAAAGACTCTGTACACCAGACTCGAGTCAGGGCACCCCATCACGGCAGTCGGGCTCGCGGCACTCGGCATATCCAAATATCTCGCGGTGCATTACGTGCGTTCCGCTTGGCTGAGCCGCTTGGCCCGAGGTGTCTACAGCCGTCCTGGAGATACCTTGGCCCTCCACCCCAGCCTGTCAGTACTCGAGACGCTGTATCAGGGGCTCCACGTCGGCGGCAAGACGGCGCTCGAGTGGCAGGGGGTGCGCCACTACGTCACGCAGCAGCCGGTACTGCATTTGTACGGCCGCCATGCTGCACGGCTGCCGGCGTGGTTCACATCGCGATTCCCGGCCGAGTATCACCGGAAGCGCCTGTTTGACGAACCGGAAAACGCCATGTTTCACGTGAGTCGGTTGGATCACGACGCCACCAAGCCATTTGTGTCGGAGCCTGAACGGGCGTGGCTCGAACTCCTGAGTGAGGTCGGTGTTCGGCAGCCCTTGAGTGAGGCTCGCGAACTGGCGGACAGTACCCAGACGATGCGACTCCGGGTTATGCGGACCTTGCTGACACACTGCACGAGCGTAAAAACCGTAAGGCTCTGCCTGCAACTGGGACGCGAGGCCCAGGCCCCATGGGCCGCCAAGCTCGATGCGAGCAAGTTGCCAACGGGCAGCAATAAACCGTGGGTCGCGCGCACCCGCGACGGCCTGCTGGTCCTACCACCGTGAATGAGACCTATCTGCGGACCGCGCGCTTGCTGACGCAGGTCGCGCCCAGCGTGTTTGCGGACGACACGTTTGCGCTCAAGGGGGGCACGGCGATCAACTTGTTCTATCGGGACTTGCCGCGACTGTCGGTAGATCTCGACTTGGTGTTCTGTGACCACACCGTCCCACGTGTCGAAGCATTGGCCCACATCGACACAGGGATCCGCGCGATGGCGACCCGGCTCCGCGCACGCGGATTCACAACGAGGGCACCATTTACCGTCGACGGCGAGACCAAACTCATCGTGCAACGCGACGACATCACGGTCAAGATCGAGGTGAACACTGTCATGCGCGGCACCGTGCATCCGGTGCAATCCGCCGCGTTGAGCGCACGGGCAAGCGATGTGCTCCAGGCCGACCTCGAACTGCCCGTGGCATCGCTGGAGGACACGTACGGTGGGAAGTTGGCCGCAGCTATGGACCGCCAGCATCCACGTGATTTGTTCGACGTGCTGCAGCTATTCGCGCACGAAGGCATCACGCCGGCGATACGGCGCGCATTTGTTGTGTACGTTGCCAGCCACAACCGCCCCGTACACGAGCTACTGTTTCCCGCCAATCAGGACATCGCGCTCGCGTACACCGGAAGCTTTGCCGGCATGACGACGGAACCGGTGGCGCTCGATGATTTGCTTGACGCGCGCACGCGCATGATGTCGGAAATACAATCCGGGCTTGATGCCGACGAGCGTGCCTTCCTGCTGTCACTCGTCGAGGGTAATCCGGAATGGGAGCGGCTCGGCGTCGCGCACGTGTCGCAGTTGCCGGCGGTCCTATGGAAGCTCCACAATCTGGACCAGCTCAAGCGCGCGAATCCGGGGAAGTTTGCTGCGCAAAGGGAGCGACTGATCGAACGATTCGATGAGCTGTGTAAGCCCCGAGGATAGCGCGCGCTTTGGATCGCAGCGAACGCGCCGAACCCGAATTCCCGCTCCGGCGGGGCGGGCCGCTTCTCGGAACTCCTACTGAGGCGACCTTGGTGACCGCTGGACGGCCCACTCGGACGAGGCCCCCGGCTACTCGTCCTCGTTTCCATTCTCACGGCTCTGACATCGTTGGGTTCAACCACGGTCATGGTGCACGTGGACTTCACTCCACAGGGTCAGAGTGTCGGCGGTCGGGCGTTTGTGTCGATCATTGACTGGACTGCTCATCGGCAGTGCGTGGACGCCGAAGTGCCGTTGTCAGGAGATACGCGTCCCATCTTCTCGTTTCGGAAGGACACCCTGATCGTCGCGCAAAACATTGTTGGCGTTCCGGATTCCTCATCGTCAACGACGATGGTGAACTTGTACCGCGCCCCGACGTGTCCGCGCAATTGATACCGACACCGATGAACGCGATACTCGACTTGGTCAGCAGGCGAGCGGCAGGAGGAAGGACCGCGCGAGCAGACACGCGTTCACTCCACCTCGACTACGATCTGCGGAATTCGCGTTGTTCCCGTACCCGAGTCGGTTCCACACAATCGTTGTCTCGCCCCCGTTGCGTCCGTCGCACGACTGCGCAGCACGATCCGCCCTGCACGAGGACTCTGTCCCTAAGGGGAGAGGCAAGGAGGGTGTTCTTCCATTCGCGGCAGTTAGGCGTGAACGGGCTCCGGTCTCCGACCGCGCTTAACCTTGATTTTGATTTCCACGCTTGAGCCGAACCGGCTAATAACGCCCAGCAAGCGATCGGCTGTAAAACGCGCCAGATCAGCGTTGCGAATGCGAGAAAAATCAGCAGCCGGCACGCCGGTCAAAGTGGATGCCATGCGTACAGTCAGCTTTTCGCGGTCCAGCCACTTGATGATTTCAGCTGCTAGCAACGCCTTAAGCTGCCGTACGTCTGGGTTGTCCTTGCCCAAATCACGGTAAACGTTGCCTGAGCCGCGTTCGATTTTGAAAGGTTCATCGGTCATTAAGCATCGCCTTTGTATGGTAAAGCTATCTCAAAAACACCGGACCCCACGCCCGCAAAAGGCTTTGCAATGTCCGATTTTCTGCCGTCCGCTGCGATGGTCAAAGCATCGAGACAAGTCGATTGGGCCTCTTCAGGAAATTTCCCGAAATCCTTTTTAGCGGCCCTTATCCATGATATCGGTCTTGTTGCTCGCGCCATGCTACCTCGATTGATATTGTCAAATCTGACAACAGATGTCAAGAAAAAGGCGCGCGAGCAGACACGCCTTCAGTCCACGTCAACCACGATCTGCCGAATCGCGTTGTTCCCGTACCCGAGTCGGTTCCACACAATGCAATCCGGCTGTCTCGCACCCGATGCGTCAGTCGCGCGACTGCGCAGCACGATGCGTCCGGCGCGCGGACTGTGGACGGTGGCACTCCAGGGCGTCCATGCGTGTGCTGACATCGGTGCGCCCAAGCGTGCAGCCTGCCACTCGCTGCCACCGTCAACGCACAGATCCACTGCCGTGATCTCCCCATAACCCGACCACGCCCATCCGGTAACCGTGAGCACCCGACCGCAGCGCGCGCCATCACGTGGCGTGCTGATAATCGACTTGACGCGCATCCGCTCAACGGGCGAGACACCGGTCACGTCATCGTACACGTAACGCTGCCGCTGGAAGTAGCCGTCATACGGCGTGTGCAGCAAGTCGATGCGCGTAACCCACTTCACACTGGCCATTCCGTACCACCCCGGCACCGCGAGTCGTACCGGCGCGCCGTGCTCTGGCGTCAACGGCGCCCCATTCATCTCCAGCGCCAGCAACGTGTCTCGTCGTTGTGCATCGGCAATTGGGAGCGACCGCGCAAATCGCACGAGACCTTGGGCGTCGTCGCGCAATCCGGAGTCCGCCGCAGTCAGCAAGACTTGAACGGTGTCGGGACGTACTCCCACCATGTCCAAAACATCCACCAGCGATACGCCAGCCCACGATACCGTGGAGAGCGCCCCGTGTCGCCACGGTTCGCCCACGGGCAAGGGACGCATGCCCAGACGGTCGTTACCAGCGCACTCCATCGTCGCCGTGACCGTGTGCGATGGCATCTCACGCAACATCGCTAGCGTGAGCGTCATCGCAGGTGCAACGCCACCATCCACGTGAATGGTGTGTTCGTCTGTGAGCGTCGGCACGCCAAAGTTCGTGCGCACATAC